>VGFA01000015.1 GCA_016869025.1 Armatimonadota bacterium
CCGACGCGTCCAGCCCATGACCATCACCTACGCCCGCGATCTGGGCGGATAGCTCAGGCGTCCGTCGCCGATGCGTTGCCGCCGGGCTTCAACGGCAAGCTTCCTCCTCGCCTTGTCGGTACGAGCAGAGTGTTGGCCACGGTCGGCGCAGCCGCTTGGGCCGGCAGGGAGGTATTCCTCGAACCATATCTCGCGTTGATGGTGCTCGCCGGTGCGTGGTGGGCGCTGCAGGACTTGAACCTGCGACCTCCTCTGCGTCAGAGAGGCGCTCTTCCTCTGAGCTAAGCGCCCGGCGAATCAAAACACCCTCGGGTGCTCACTCATTATAGGGACAAGCCCCACACGCCGCAACACGGTGTTTCGCCTCTTTCTGAACCAGGATCCTCAGGAGACGCGACGTCGCCTCCCAAAGCACGAAGGAGGGCGGGCGGCTTTGTGCGAACATGGGCTTCATGGAGCGCACACCCTACCGTGGAAGACCCGCAAGGACACTCCTGACGTTCCTTGTTGTGCTGGCGGCCGTGACCGCGCCCGCCGTCGGCGTCTGGGCGAAATCCTACGACCACCCGACGATTGATGTCACATTCCGCTTACTGCCCGAGGGGGACGCGGAGGTTGACGAGGTCCGTGCGTTCCGGTTTCAGGGCTCGTTCTCGTGGGCGGAGATCCGGCGCCGCACAACCGGGCAGTACGGGACCTACGGCCTGCGCTACCGCGGGATTTGGGACGCCGGCAGCGGCCAGGCAATGCAGTTCAAGCAGTCGCGGGATGGCTCCGAGGAGGTCCTCCGGTGGAACTACTCGGCCGCCGACACGACAAAGAGGTTCCGTATAAGGTACCGCATCACTGGGGCGGTGCAGCGTTACGCTGATGCCGCGCAGTTCTACTGGCAGGCGATCGAGGGAGACCACGCGCCCATTGGCCGGGTCCGGGTCATCGTGCAGGCGCCTGGCGCCAGCCCAGGGCTCTTCAAGGTCTTCGTCCACAGCAAGGCCACTCCGGGCGAACTCCGGATCGCCCCTGACTTCAGGAGCGCCGAGATCACGCAATCCGACATCCCAGAAACCTCGTTCGTGGAAGTGCGAGTCCTGCTGGACCCGGCCCTGTTTCCCAAAACGGTGGTGCGCCAGGGCGAGAACCACGAGAGTCTCCTGGCCGACGAGCGCCGCCACTCCGAGGCAGAGCGGCGGTGGACGTCGGTATTCCTGGTAGGGTTACTGGCCGGAACGCTGCTCCTGGTGGGGCTGATCGCCGCCTACGCGTGGACCTACGCGCGGTACGGACGGGAGCCCTCAGTGGCCTACGAAGCCATCTACGAGCGCGAGCCGCCCCGGCCGCTCCCCCCGGCGGTTGTTCCGGCAATCCTCCCCCAGGGCGGCGTGCGGCGCGCAGATCTCGCCTGGGCCTTCGCGGCCACGCTGGTTGAGGCGGCGCGGTTGGGATACCTGGAGATCGAGGAGCGGCAGGACCAGGGGTTGTTGGGAACCGGGCTCTTCCGCGGCACCGATCTGGTCTACCGGCTCACCGACAACGGTCGCGCCCTCCTGTCGGGTCGGCTGCCCGAGGAGACGAGGCGGGAGCGTTCACTGGATGCGCTCGAGGTGAAGGTGCTCGATGCAGTCTTCCGCAAGGCCCGCAAAGGCGATGAGGTGACCGGCGACGAGATAGAGGCCTGGGGCAAACAGATCGTCGGAAGGAAAAGCAACTTCCTGCTCTTCACGGAGGGGTGGGGCCCGGACCTGCGCCGTTGGTTCGAAGACCGGCACTTCCGCCTCGATGATGCGGCCAGCGAGCGGGCCAAGGGGTGGTTCATCGGGGGCGCGGTGATCACCATTTTCGTGGCCTCGGCGGTGGGCATGGGCCTGACAGCGTTTGCGGCCGTCCCAATAGGGATCGTCTTGATCGGCCTCTCTCTGAAAGGGCTCTCGCGCCGGACCCCTGAAGCCGCCCTCGAGGTGAAGCGGTGGGAGGCGTTCCGGCGGTTCATGGTTGATTTCTCTGCCATGAAGGACGCGGGCCCGAACGTGCTGGCGCTGTGGGAGAGCTACCTGGTGTATGCCACCGCCCTCGGCGTGGCCGACCGGCTGATCGATAACCTGAAGCTGGTGGCGGCCGAAACAGGACAGACGGTTCCGCGCGTGGCATGGTTCCACAGCGCCTCAGGCGGCGGTCGGGCAGGTCTGACGCCTGCCGGGCTCGGTTCACTTGAGGCCCTCTCCAGGTCGTTCCAGAACTTCCAGGGGCTGTCGCGTGCGCTGTCCAGCTCGTCTGGCAGCGGCGGTGGATTCAGCGGCGGCGGCGGCGGGGGCGGCGGCGGCAGCAGCCGTGCGGGCTGAGAGAGGAATCGCGGACCGTCCCCGGGATCAGCCCAGGAGGACGCGCCTACCGGCCGGCCTTGGCCCAGCGCTCGAGAGCCCGCACGCCCATCGAGCCCACCAGCGTCATGATCAGGTACAGCAGCGCCACCATGTTGTAGGTTTCAAAAGCGCGGAAGGTCCTGGCCGAGAGCAACCGGCCCGCCTGCGTCAGTTCCGGGACCGCGATCGCCGAGGCCAGGGCCGAATCCTTCAGCAGCGCAATGAAGTCGTTGCCCAGCGGCGGCAGCACGACGCGCAGTGCCTGCGGGAGTATGACGAACCGCATCGCCTGCCCGTAGCTCAGGCCCAGCGAACGCGCGGCCTCCATCTGCCCCCTGGGAATGGACTCTATCCCGGCGCGGTAGATCTCGGCCAGGTAGGCGCCGTATCCGATCGCCAGGCCCAGGATGGCCCGGTTTAGGTCGCTGCGTATGAGCCGGGTGATGACCTCGGCCGCGCCGTGGAAGCCGGCCGCCCGGGCAGCGCCGGCCAGCGCCGCCGAAACCAGGGGCGCGGCCACGAAGGCAATGTAGATCAGCAGCACCAGCAGCGGAATGCCCCGAACCACCTCTACGTAGAGCGTGGCCACGGTGTAGACCACTGGCCGCCGGGACAGCCGCATCAGGCCGGCCACCAGGCCGATGACCAGCGCCAGCGAGTATGCGGCGAACGTCAGGTGCAGGGTCAGGAGCACCCCATCCCAGAGAAACGCCAGGGTGTCCCTGTAGACCCGGGAGCCGGCCACCACGAACGCGATGCCGGCCCCCGCGGTCAGCAACACGAGCACCCACCAGGGAATCCGCTCCAGGGCGGCCGGAGCCAGCCGGCTCCGGCCGCCGTCGCGTCCGCTGGCGGAGGACGGGCCTCTGGTGCTCACGCGAGACCTACTGGCCCGGGGCCCGCTCCACGAACCACTTCTTGTAGAGGCCGTCGAGCGTACCGTCGGCCTTCATCTGTTCCAGGGCCGCGTCGAACGCCTGCTTGAGAGCCGCATCGCCCTTCTTGAGCGCGATCCCCAGGGCCTCGCTCGTGAACGGCTCGCCCACCTTCTTGATCTTGTCCGGGGTCAGGTTGATGAACCCGTCGGCAGCGTAGCTGTCAATGATGACGGCGTCCACATCCCTGTTGATGAGCGCCTTGACTGCCAGGGCGAATGTCTCGTAGCGCCGCACATCTCCGACCTTTCCCTCCTTCTGGAGGGCGCTGGCCTTCTCGTCGTTGGTGGTCCCGGTCTGCACCGCGACCTTCTTGCCTGTCAGGGCGTCAACTCCTGTAACGGCGGCCTCGTCCGTCCGTACCAGAACGACCTGGCCGTAGCGCAGGTAGGGCTCGCTGAAGTCAATGCTCTTGAGACGCTCTTCAGTGATCGTCACGCCCGATGCCACGGCGTCGAACTGGCCCTGGGCCAGGGCAACAAAGATGCCGTCCCACGCTGTGGTGGTGAAAGCCGCCTTGCAGTTCGCGCGGCGGCAGATCTCGGCCAGCAGGTCGGGGTCGAAGCCGACGATCTGCTTGTTCTCGTCCACGTACTCAAAGGGCGGATAGGTGGTGTCACTGCCGACCTTGACCTCCCGTCCGCCCAGGTCCATGACGGCTGCGGGCGGCTGCGGCGTCGCGGGCGGCTGGGCCGCCTGGCGGCCGCGCATGACGTAGAGAAGCGCTGCGATCACGATCAAGATAACAACAATGTAGCCAACCGAACGTCCTCTCATTTGCTTCCCTCCTGTCAGGACTGGCGTCGTCGCTCCCACACTTCGGGGTTCACGCTGGCCTCCTCGGGCAGGCGGCGGGCAACGTAGACTCGGGGCAGCGGCACGCCTAACCGTTCGCGGCCACCGGCACGCCTCCTGCTCACCCGCGGGGATCACCCACCTGGCCCGCCACCCGCTGTGAGGAGTCAGCCCATCCTGCGGCGAACAATCCGGCATGGCTAGATGGAGAACGCACCTGATCTGGATGCTCGCTGGGGCGGTGCTGCTGGAGATCCCCACGCCCCCTCCAGGGCTGGACAGGGCGCTGGCAGACGATTACCGCCGGGCACTGGTGACCCAGGGCTTCCAGGTGATCTCCCTGGTGATAACCGACCGCCGGGCTGCCGGAGGGGTCCGTCGCGCGGAGATAGCGTATCGCACGCGGACGGCCGGCACGCTCTCCGCCCTGAAGCCGGAGGTGGTGCGCGTGATTGCCCCTTCCGCCAATCCCAAACTTGCGCTCGACCTTGTCGTCGTCAGGGCTGCTCGGCGCGATGGCTCGGTAGCGGCCGCGATCACAATCCAGGTGGCCGTGATAGACCGCTGGCTGAAGGCCCAGATCAGCGACGACGAGTTCTTCGGGCGGTGGATCGTGCGCCGGAGTTGACGCTAGGCCTGGCGTTCGAGGACCGCGATCGCCTCCACGTGATGCGTTTGCGGAAACAGATCGAACGGTTGCACGTCCACCAAACTGTAGCCGAATGGCAGGACCTCCTTGAGGTCCGGCGCGAGGGTTGTGGGGTTGCACGACACATAGATAATTCTGCGGGCGCCACTCCGGCCTATCTTGCGCATGACCTTTCCGCCGGCGCCGGCACGGGGTGGGTCCAGCACGAGCACATCCGGCGTGCCGTGTGCCGCGACCACCGCGGGCAGCATCAATCTGGCATCACCGGCAGTGAACTCCACACCATCCAGACCGTTGAGCGCGGCGTTCGCGCTGGCCGCGTCAACCGAGGCAGGCACCAGTTCGATGCCGACCACACGGCCACCGGCGCGGGACAGCGGCAGCGCGAAGGTCCCGACCCCGCAGTAGAGGTCCACCACGCGCGCCGAGGCGAGCGGTTGCGCGCGCGCAACCACGTACTCGACCATGCGGGCGGCCTGTGCGGTGCTAGTCTGGAAGAAAGTGTCGAGCCCTATCCGGAAGCGCAGTCCCGCCACCCGTTCTTCAAGGGTGCAACTGCCGTGCAGGGTCTCGACCAATGAGGGTGGAGCCCCCTCGGACGCTGCCGTCACGATTCCACGCACGATGCCCGTAGCCCCGGGGACTACCCCCACCACCTCCTCGACAAACGCGGAGGAGAAGGCGAACGGCCCCGGAGAGGTCACGAGCCCAACCAGACGGTCGCCGGTTCCCCGGGCCTCCCGGATCACAAGCGAGCGCAGGAACCCGGCATGGGTCTTGGGGTCGTACGCCGTCAGGCCGTGGCGGCGGGCAAACGCGCGCACCGCCCCCACCAGTGCGACCGATTCAGGGGATTGCAGAAGGCAGGCCTCTATGGGAACGATCCGGTTCCACTCGCCACGACTGTGAAGCCCCAGCACCCCGTCCGGATGGAACGAGAACTCCATCTTGTTGCGGTAGTACCAGGGATCCGGCGCAGGAACAATCGGGTGGACCACCGCCTCGGCGATGCCGCCCAGGTGGGCGAGACTCTCGCGGACGATCGCCCCTTTTGCATCGGCCTGCGCCGCGTAGGCCACGTGCTGCCACACGCACCCTCCACAGGGACCAAAGTGGGGACAGCGTGGCTCGACGCGATCCGCAGAGGCAACCTCGACCGCCACCACCTCGGCCTCCGCGTACCTTCTCCGCGCCCGGACGATGCGCGCGCGCACAACATCACCGGGCGCAGCCCCGGCCACAAACACGACAAACCCGTCAAGGCGGCCGACCCCCCTTCCGCCATATGCGAGACGGTCCACCGTCACCCTGACTTCATCTCCGTGCTTCAGCATCCTGACCTCCGGCCGCAATCGTACCACTCCCGTGACGCCGTGCCCATCTGCGGGAGAGTCCAATGCAGGCACACCCAGTCCTGCCGGCGAAGTGGACCCGCGTGGACCTCTACCGCTGCGTGGTCACGAAGCGCGACCTGCGGACGTTCACCGGCCAGACCATCGAGCCGGGACCGCTGCGGCGGGTGCTCAACGCTGGTCGTCACAGCGGCAGCGCGCGCAACCGGCAGCCCTGGCAGTTTGTAGCGGTCACCGACCGCGATGTGCTGCGGCGCCTTGCGCGGTGCGGCCGCTTCGCAGGACACCTGGCGACCGCTGCGGCCGCGGTGGTCATTCTCGTCGAGGAGCGGGGGCATCTCTTCGACGCCGGACGCTGCGCCCAGTCCATGATGCTGGCTGCCTGGGGTATGGGAATAGCCTCGTGTCCGGTCACCCTGCACCACGACGCGCAGACCCGGGCAGCGCTGGGCTTGCCCAAAGGTCCGGTGGTGGCCACTGCTATCGCACTGGGCTATCCTGATCCGCGCGGACGGGGACGCCTGGAGCGCCTCGCGTTGCGCGCGATCGCCGGAAGGGGTCGCAAGCCACTCGTGGACCTCGTGCATTGGAACCAGTATGGCCGGCGTCTGCTATAATGCTGCCGGCATGAGATGCAGCCCCCTACGCACGGTTCTCGCCGCGTTCGCGTTCCTGTTGCTGGCAGTTCCGGCTCTTGCGCAGGGCCTCTCGATTGACGCCCTTGTGTCGCGAATCCTTGCCGACCCCAACCCTCAGCCGTACACGATGGCCGCGGACTTCACCGCCCGCATGGTCTTCAACATGACAACGGGACGGATTAGCGTCTACGCCGCCGGCACCCTTCTTGAATCCCGTGCCGCGCTCGGCGAGCCGCGCCGGCGCAAGGCAACGCTAACCAGGCTCGATATCCCGTTGCTGCTGAGGCCGTTCTCGAGCTCAATCCGGCGCACGGTCACCGATCTGGTCGAGGCCGAACCAAGGCCCGGCGAGTTCCTGCCGACCCAGGACGTGTTCATCGTTGAGGAGCGTGCCGGCGGTCGAACCCTGGTGGGAGGCGTCCGTCAGGACATCGTCACCGACACGATGACCCGATACGGCCAAACCGCGAACCTGAGGGATCCCGCGTCGAGAAGGGCGATCGCCCGGTGGCTGTGGTCGCCGACACAGCGTGCCTCGATCGTTCGCGGGGGACCTGGTCCGTACATGCTCTCTGCCCTCGTGGATGAGGCCGGCCTTCTTTACCAGCTCTCGTTGTTCTACGACTGGGGCGAGCTGTCGAACAGGTTCGCGTTCGCAAGCGTAGGCGGCAGGCCGTTCTGGCGCGAGGTCATCACGGACACGTCGTCGGAGTTCATGGGGTTAGGCCGCGTGGACGCCACGATCGCTCTGCAGATATCAAACCACTGCCTGAACTGCCCGCCGCGGTAGGCGCCTTCGTGCGGATCGAGTTCTTCTACTGGGAGGACTGCCCCTCGCACCCAGAGGCCCTGGACCGGCTCCTGCAGGTCATGCGCGAAGAAGGCCTAGCCGACCCGGTGGAGGTGGTCCTCATCGCCACTGCGGAAGACGCGGTCCACCACCGCTTTCCCGGATCGCCCACGGTGCGCATCAACGGCGAGGACCTGCAGCCCGAAGGTGCCCAGGGACAGGCAATGCTGACCTGCCGCACCTACCACACGGAGACCGGCCGGCTCTCGCCGCTGCCGACGGCCGCAATGATCCGGAGGGCGCTTCAGGCAGCCCGCCGGGAAGACGGAGGAGGATGACCATGCCCCTGGCAATAGGTGATCGGATCGTACCCTTCTCGCTCCCCGCGACCGATGGCTCCACGGTCTCGGCAGATCAGTTCGCGGACCGGGCGGTGCTGGGCGTGATCTTCTGGTGCAACCACTGTCCCTATGTCAAGGCCTGGGAAGACCGGCTGATTGCCATTCAGCGCGAGTATGCCGAAAAGGGTGTCCAGATGGTCATGATCAGCAGCAACGACCCGGTGGCCTACCCCGACGACTCATTCGATGCGATGCGATCGCACGCTCGAGAGAAGGCGTATCCGTTCCCATACCTGTTCGATGAGTCGCAGCAGGTCGCCCGAAGTTACGGCGCGACGCGCACGCCAGAGGTCTTCCTGTTCGACCGCGAGCGTGTATTGCGCTACCACGGCGCGCCCGATGACAACTTCGAGCGTCCTGAAGAGGTGACCAGCCGCTACCTCCGGGATGCGCTGGATGCGCTCCTGGCTGGCGGGACCCCGGCGGAGGCGACGACTCCACCCAAGGGCTGCACCATCAAGTGGCGGCCATAGAGGTACTGGCCGGTCCGCCGTGCTAGGGGCGCAACACCGCGGCGGCGCGTAGTTCCCGCCGCTTCAGGCGCAGTAGCACCTCGTTGGCGGCCTCGAGGGGTTGTGACTCCGCCTCGACCCGCACGGGGATCTCCGCGGCAAGCCGCAGGAAGGCATGCGCGTCCGCACGGGTCAGATGGCTGACCGTGCGCAGGACTCGCTCCCCGTAGAGCGTTGCATAGGGCATCGCAGGGATGCCATCCAGCGTCACGGCATTGACCGCCACCGTGCCGCCGGGGCGCACGGCCCGCAGGGCGGCTACAACCGCCTCGCCTGAGGGCGCGAAGACGACCGCCCGATCGCACGGCACCGGAGGCGTGGTGCCGGGCTCGACCGCCCAGCGCGCACCCAGCTCCTCTGCCAGCGCCCGGTGTTCCGCCCCGCGCGTCACGACCCCGACCGTGCATCCCCAGTGCCGGGCGACCTGGATCGCCAGGTGCGCCGATGCACCGAACCCGAAGAGGGCCAGATGCTCCCCGGGTCGCAGCCCCGCGACGTGCAGCGCCCGGTAGCCGATCACGCCGGCGCACAGGAGCGGTGCCGCGGCGGTATCGTCGAACACCGGCGGAACCGGAACCACGAACGCTGCGCGGGCCACCGTGTAGTCGGTGAAGCCGCCGTCAACGTCGTAGCCGGTAAACCGCGCCCGCGGGCAGAGGTTCTCCTCACCCCTGTCGCAGAAGGCACACGTGCCACAGGCAAAGGCCAGCCAGGTCACGCCCACGCGCGTGCCCTCCAGATCAGGCGTGACACCCGGACCGAGGCGGTGAATGGTGCCAACGATCTGGTGGCCCAGAACCACCGGTGACCGGCGGGGGGGCAGGTCGCCCTCAACGATGTGCAGGTCGGTGTGGCAGACCCCACACGCGCGCACTCGGATAGCCACCTCACCCGGGCCGGGGGTCAGTTCCTCCCTCTCGGCGAGCACCAGCGGCGCGGTCTCGATGGGTGCTGGAGCAAACAGCGAGACGGTGCGCACGACCGACGCCTAGCGAAGCCCAGACTGCGCGATCGTGCCGCCGGCAAACCCCTTGAGACGCGAGGCGGCCAGACCCGCGTGAGCCTCGAGCCGCGCGGGATCGTAGCTGGCCGGCGCGTAGATGATCATGAGGCACCGCCTAGTCTCAGGTCGGATCATGGTCCGTTGCGAGTCGCTGGTCGGGCTGCCGCACGGACCGTCGTCGTCCGCAACGGTGAGGCGGCCCTCGACGCTGTAAGGCCCCTTGCCGATCGCCTCGTATCCCTCGCCCGGTCCTCCGCGGCGTATGACGAGGGATCCGCGGACGCGATCGAGATCGTGCAGCCCTATGGGCAGCAGGAACTCGAGAGAGCAGAGGTTGTTTATGTCCACGAGCGTGTTGATCCTGGGCAGCCCATCGCCCCGCAGCACGCGCCGCAGCAGCGCCTCCGAGGACGGTCGCAGCTTCGTCGGATCCACTCCTATCCGGCGGTAGAGCTCCCTGGCCGGCTGGAGCCCCTCGATCTGCGCGGGCTCGCGCCCGGCGTACGAGGCCCGAAGACGCGCGCCGGTCGCCTCGATCTCCTCCCAGAGCGCCGGATCATTGTCCGCCACCGTCACCCCGGCTGCCTCGACCACGGCGACCCGCACGTGCGCCGCGACTGAGGGCTCCACCCGCACCTCGGTCATATCCATCCCCTCCTGCTTCGCTGGTCAAACCTCCAGAGCCCTGCGCCACGCGCCGCGGCAACCGCGTCACGGTACTCATCACGGGTTATCCTGCGGTTCAGTTCAGGAAAGCGCCCCGCTCCCACCTTGCCCGCAGGCGCGTACTGGTCCATCAGGTTGACGTAGGTGTCCGGGGACACGGACGCGGCCAGCCAGCGCATGACCTCAGCCGTCCCTGCCAGGCCCTCGGGCATCACAAGGTGACGGACGAGCAATCCCCGCAGCGCCAGCCCGCGCTCATCGAAGACCAGGTCGCCGCTCTGGCGGTGCATCTCGGCGATGGACGCCCGCGCCGCTTCCGGGTAGTCCGGAGCCAGCAGGTAGCGGCGGGCGACCTCGCGGTCCCAGCACTTGAAATCGGGCATGTACATGTCCACGATGCCGTCGAGCAGGCGCAGGCAGTCCATCGCGTCGTACGCGCTGGTGTTGTACACGATGGGCAGGTTCAATCCTGCCTCAACAGCCACGGGCAGCGCCTCCAGGATCTGCGGCGCGACGTGCTCTGGCGTGACAAGATTGATGTTGTGGCAACCCGCATCCTGAAGATGCAGCATCATGGCGGCCAGCGCATGAGGCGGCACCGGCTGGCCTTCGCCGAGGTGGCTGATCGCGTAGTTCTGGCAGAAGACGCACTTCAGGTTGCACATCGAGAAGAAGATCGTGCCGCTTCCCCGCCAGCCCCTCAGGCAGTCCTCCTCGCCGAGGTGAGGGGAGAACGAGTTGACAATGGCGAACCTGCCCGTCTTGCAGACCGCCCACCGATCTTCCAGCCGGTCCACCCCACACTCGCGCGGGCAGGCCCGGCATTCCCGCAGGAGGTCCAGCGCTTCTTCCGCGCGTCGGCGCAGTTCACCGGCACTCAGACGGCGATAGGCGGGTAAGAACCCCAGAGACGACGCCTGAAAGCGATCGGGGGTTGTTGCCAAGCGCATCCTCTCCGACGCCATCATGCACCGGCGGCAGGATCGCGGCAAGTCAGTGCAGGCGTCCGGGCGCCGCGCGGCGTAGAAGCCCAGCATGGCCCTGGTCCGGTTGGTGGTCCTGCTCGCGTTGCTCCTCGCGCCGCAGGCGCCCGCAGGCCACCTGGCCAGCAGCGGCGTGGCCGTCGCCGGCGGCGGCTTTGTGACCGCGACCGCGCTGTGGGTGACCCCACGCCTGGTGGATCACGCGTACTATCGCGCGCTCGTCCTAGAAGAGCACCAAGCCTGGCATCGCGCGGCCGCCCGGGCGTTCACGCTCATCCGGCTGGAGGTGGAGAACGGCTCTGGCCTGGCCCTGGAGGGCTACCTCTCGCTGAACCTGCGCCTCAACGCCGACGGCGTCCTCCACCCCGTCGTTAGGGATGCGGCCGCGCTGGCGCCCTACCGCCGCCTGGTTCCGGACCTCGGCCGACAGGTACTGGAGCCGCGCACGGTGCTGGTAGGGCTCTACCCGTTCCCCCGCATCGCCCTGGGCACACGCGACGTGCGCCTGATCATCCGGCCGCTTTGGGCTTTCGCGCGTGGCGTCGGGCAGGTGGGAACGCTCCCGGAGTTCGTGCTGCGTTTCGATCCCGCGGCACTGGCCTATCCGCCAGGAGCACCGTAGGCCCTCATCCCAGCAGGATCAGGGCCGTCCCTGTCAGTGCGATGATGGTCCCGAGCACTATCCAGACGGTGATCGTCTCCTGACCGCGCAGGAGAACCGGGCTGGCGATCAGAACCACGAGCGCCTGCAGATTGTACAGCACCGACGCGATGGCCACGGGCGCGTGCCGGAGCGCCGTGAAGAGCAGCAGGATCGCCATGGTGTTGAATAGAGCGCTGCCCAGCAGGTCGCCGCTGAGCCAGGCCCGGCCGGCTGGCCATCGCGCCGAGCGGTAGAAAGCCGACCAGAGCAGATGGGCGAGCAGCGCGGTGACCGCGCCCACCGTGGCGCCCAGAATCGGCGCCGGCGTCAGGATCAGTCCGAACCGTCGCGCGGTGTCGCCAAGGGCGAATGAAGCTGCCCCTGCCAGCGCCATCGCTATTCCCACCAGGTCCAGGGCGCGTGGGCCCGCGGGGCCGGCCTGGCGCCCTGTCCAGAGGCTGACCCACAGGCCGACGGTGACGGCGGCCAGCCCGACGACCTGCCAAGGACGGGGCAGCTCACCAAGAAAAAGGTAGCCGAACATCAGCGTGAAGATGCTGTTGCTTAGCCGGATGGCAGTGGAGAGCGCAGGTCCCAGGCGCCGGATGGTTTGGTACGCCAGGTTCCGGCCCAGCAGCGTGCCCGCTATCCCTCCGGCGGCGAACATGAGGATTGAGACAGGGTGGATCGCCGGCAGCAGCCCACCAAGAGCCGAAGTAGCCAGGATGGTCGAGAAGATCACGACGTTCGTGGCTATGCTCACCAGGACTCCGGCTTCCGGGGCAACCGCCACCATGAAGCGCCTCGCCAGGACCGTGCTGATCCCGAACGACATCGCCGCGGCCAGCGCCGCGAGTTCCCCGGTCATCGGATCTGGAACCCCATGTCCATCCCCCCGAAGAACCCGACTCTGCCGGCCGATAGCAGCAGTGTACGTCGCAGTTGCGAAGGGGGTCTCGCGTGGACGCCACCACGCCCGGGCATGCTGCCTGCGGTCCGCCAGCCGCAAGCAGGGGTCTGTCGCTCACCGAGCTGGCGCTGGCGTTGAGCCTGACGGCGATGGCCGCAGCCGGGCTGATGGGCCTCGTGCGCATATCCTCGCAGGCCGTGATCCTCGCCGGAGACGGGCTCGACGGGCAGCAGGGCGCCCGGCGTGCCATGGAACGGATCACCGAGGAACTCCGCTGGGCAGAGACCGTGGTGGCCGATGCCGCGTGCGCGCCCTCTGGCCTGTGCCCGAGCCGCGTGAGGGTGTTGATTCCGCCGGGCAACCCCTACCGCCGGGCCGAGTCCTACGAGGTCGTCTTCCAGTACAACCCCAGACAGCGCGAGATCGAGCGCCGGCTGGGGCGCGGGGTCAACAATCTGGCCTCGCGGATAGACGCGCTCGAGATGACCTACCACAACGCGGAGGGTGCCCCGACGCTTATCCCGTCGGAGGTGGCGCGCATTCGGATCGCGCTCGTAGCCAAGGCCCGCACCAGCCGTCCGGTCTACGTTGAGAGCACGGTCTCTCTCCGAAACCGACTGACCCTGTACGTCGCTCCCCCACTCGTGCCGGCCTGGAGGCCTTCTCCCAGAGGATATGAAGAACCGGCCCCATCTCCTCCAGTTCTGCCGCCGGGCCCGCCCGGTCCAGGAGAAGCGCGCTAGCCCACCGCGGGCGCACACGGACGCAGGCTACACGCAGTAACTGCTGTACGGAAACGTGCACGGAGGACCTGCCGCCACCTGCATGCAGCCGGTGTGGAGATCCATCAGGATGGAGACCCCGGTCTGGTAGCGCTCGGCCTCCGGCAACGCCGGGTTGGGGTGCCGGCAGACCGACTCAGGGTGACCCTCGTGGTCTTGCAGGATTGTCATCATGGTTCCGGCGGAGATCTGGCCGCGGGCAGCAGCCCCGGAAAGGAGTCGCTCTGCCCGGGCGCACCGGTGGAAGGTCGAACGCCATTCCTCGGTAATCGGCTGCCAGATCCCGAGGCGCTCGGGATCGCGGAAGTGGTTGGCGTGAACCAGGATCCCGTTGACGGGCTCGAGGGTGCATGTGCCGCGCGGCGCGGTCTCGATGTCCACGGCGATCCCTTCTCCCTGCTGGCCTGCCCTGGCCACCAGGTAGTTGGCGGAGCACGCGCGGACCCCCCGCGTCACAGCACCAACCGCGGCGTCCATCGCCTTGCTACACAGAACCTCCCAGGTGCGCGCGTGAAACGGAGTGCCCATGCGTGTCCAGTCGTCGTCGGCGGAGATCAAGCCGCTTACGGCGAGGCCGATCCCTGCGCTGTTCAGGCCGATCTTACCACCGGCGATGCCCGCTTCGGTGAAGCACAGCACCTGGAGTCCGTCGGGATGCGTGATGTGCTGGAGCACTCCTGCCACGCCGGGGATCCAGTCCCAGTTCTCGCCGACCCAGAGGTGGCCATCGTCCGACGCCTCTGGCGTGAGCGCGAATATCGTGCACTCCCGTGTGGGCGCGGGCATCCCACCCAGTTCGAGCGTCCCGAGTCGCGAGAACTCGCCATAGAACAGCTCAAACCGTAGATTGAGCGCGGCCACCTCCATGGTGGGCTGGCCGGCCCCGTGCGCCACGCCTTCCACCATCTCGGCGAAGGCGGGGGCTCGCGCACAAACAGCCGGCCAGTATCGCTCCGTCCGCCTGAGCACCTCGTCGCGCGACAAGGAGACCTCGCCGGCGAACCGGCGGAAGTAGAGGTCGAGGTTGTGGGCGACGAGGTCGGGCGCGGCCCGGCCGTGCCCTTCCCCGATCTCACCCGGACCACCCGTCAGGCGCAGGAATGGCAGCGAGGTGCCGCTCACCGCGCCTCTCCCGGATCCAGGGCCGCCTCGAACGTGATCCAGGCAGGCTGCCGCGTGAACCCCAGCCGCTCGTTGATCGCCAGCATGCCGGTGTTGTTCGTCTCGTTCCAGGTGCGGATCTCGGAGTAGCCGTGCTGCCGCCCATAGGCGATGGTTGCCAGCTTGAGCGCCCAGGCGATGCCCCGTCCGCGGTACGCGGGCAGTACACCGGTGACGCCATGGTACAGGTGCGTTCCTTGCGCAGGCCGGTGCAGGTTGGCCTCACCCACGTAGTCACCGCCCGCCAGTGCCAGGAAGTAGGCGCCGGGAAGCGCCCGCGGTGACTCGATGGTGCTGCGCACGTACACTTCAAACGGGACAGGCGTATACGGGATCGGCATAGGAATGCCCGCGACCACGGCGTTGTGCAACTCGTAGGCGCGGCGCAGCGCTCCGGGGTCGCGCCGGAGCTCATCCTCCAGCGTCACTATTGTGACGCCCTCCCCTCGCGCGTGATCGAGGTAGTACGCAAACGGCGATGGGTCGAACCATCCAAGGTCCAGCCGGACCTCCCAGGTCCGCATCGTCTCCCGAAATCCCCGGTGGGCCAGGAACCGGATTGCCTCGGGCATCGTCTCCCGGGCGAACGACTCGAGAACCAGCGCGCCCCGGGCTGCAAGCACCCCACGCATGTGAGAGTACAGCGCGGATCCTGTGCCCCGACCCCGCCAGGCAAGGTCGGTGAAGATGCCCATGCGATACCGGGCAGGATCGAACTGCCCTGGCATGTCGTGCGCATGGGAGTACCCGATCACCTCTCCGGTCTGGGTCTCGGCCACCGCCAGGATGGACGCGTACCCTCCCTCCTCCAGCCGCGCCCGGAACTCCCGGAACTCGTCCAGCGTCTCCGGGTAGTCCGGGAAGAGGGCGTTGCCGATCTCCAGGATCCTAGCCTCGTCGGTATCGCGAGCCTCGCGAACCGTCACTCGGGCCGGGGTCGGCACGCCGTCCATGGCTAACGCGATCCTTCGAAAGCCGGTACCGTCAAGGCGCCGGCTCTAGCTCGCCGCGCGTGGTCACCATGAGCCGCTCCAGGGGCGCGTTGATCCGGTGACCGTCATCGTCGAACTCGATCCGCCCCGTAGCACCTCCGAATCCGGCCGCGCTGCGGATGAACACGCGGGCGATCTCGGCCGGATCGACCCCGGCGCGCCGCATGGCGTTGGCCATAACCCACACCCCGTCGTAGCTGTACGCGGCCCACGTCGTGGCCGCTTGCCCGGAGTGCTTGGCGCTGTACGCCTTCCGGAACTGCTGCGCGTTCTTCGTCATGTAGCCGACCTCGAGCCCGTACAGGCGGCCAGCGAGCCTTCCGGGGTTGTCTAGAACTACCTGGCTGGGGTACGCCACGTACCATGGAGCCTTGAGTCCCAGTTGATCGGCATGCCGGAACAAGATCCTCCCGTCGCTCCCATAGGGGCTCGCGATGATCGCGTCGGGGCGTTGCGACGCGACCTGTCGCACCGTGGGGCCATGGTCCAGGTCCCCGACGGCGTACTCGACGGCCGCCACTACTTGGCCACCCAGCCGGCGGAACTCGTCCTCGGCCGCCTTGCGCAACTCGCCGCCGGCGGGGTTGCTCGGCACGGCGATGGCAACCCGACGATGGCCATTCTGGAACGCCCACCGGGCCAGCTCGCGCCCGAGCACGACCGCGTCTGCGGCAACCGAGAAGACCGTCTTGCCCAGCCCCCTGGTCTCGCCCGTGCTTCCCGACGCGTCTATGACGACCACCCCCTTCGAGGCGGCGTAACCGACCCACGCCCTGAGGACGCCGCTTCGGGTGCCGTTGACGATGACCGACGCCTTGTCGGAATCAATGAGTTTGCGCGCCGCCAGCAGCGCGTTCTCGGGACTATACTTGCTGTCCTCCACTACAACGTTGAGTTTGCGAGTCCTGATGCCGCCCGCGGTATTGACCGAGTCGCTGGCGAGCTGCACACCGCGTACCGTCTCCTCGCCAACCACGGTGTCTGCCCCGGTCATGGTGCTGAGCACGCCGATGTGTATCGGTCCGGACTCACGGACGGCGCCCCCGCCGCCGCATCCGGCGGCCAGCAGCACCAGCCCGCCCAGCCCCACTACCAAGAGTCGACAGTTGGCGCGAACCCACTCGATCATGCTCATGACACACCCTCCCGGCGGACGCCCTCCCCCGCCAAACCCACCGGCCTAGTACTGCGTTGACAGCACCTCTTCGTCTGTCGGCACGTAGGTCGTCGCCTGGTGCTTGGGCGGATCCTGCTTCTGGGTGAGCAGGCTGACCGGCACCATGACAAGCAACGAGACGACCGGCGGGATCAGGGTATCCAGCCCCGCCAGGTGCTCTGGGATCTTGTAGTACAGCACCAGCCGAAGCAGCGAACCAACGACGACCGCGGCCAGGGCTCCGGAGGAGTTGGCCTTCTTCCAGAACAGCCCGAGCGTGAGCGGGACGAAGCACCCGGCGAAGACAACGTCGAACGCCAGGACCAGCAGAATGCCCGGCTCGGGCCTGACCACCGCGATGTACATCGCCAGCGCCATGATCGGAATGGCTGCCAGGCGGGTGATCCACAGGAGGCGGGCATCGAGTACATTGCGGTCCTCGGGCGTGTAGCGCCCCTGCCAGATCTTGAAGACGTTGCGCTGCATGATGTTCCGGCCCAGAACCGACGACACGCCGAGCAGCCCGCCGTCCGCCGTAGAGAGCCCCGCTGCCACCACGCCACCCATGATCAGCAGACCCACGAAGAACGGCGCGTGCTGCAGCGCCAGCGTCGGAATAACCATCCTGGCATCGGTGATGCCCGGCGCGAGTTTCAGGGCCATGAGCCCCATGAATGAGGCGGCGATGCCTACCAGCAGAGTGAACACAGCCCCATAGTAGCAAGCCCTCTGGGCCGTTTGCGGGCTCTTTGCTGCGAAGACCCGTTCCATGAAATCAAGGGCGACCACGTCCCCAAGGCCTAGAGCCAGGATGCCGGCCCAGTTCAGGAGGGCGCCGTTCTTGACCGACGTCAGCCCGCTGAGATCCATGTATCCGGCTGGAATGGCGTCCCTGAAGAACTCCCATCCGTACGTCACGAAGAAGAACATCACCGCGACGAAGAACCCGATGACCGCAGGGTAGATCTGCGCGATGTCGGTCGATACCACCGACCACAGCCCGCCCGCGATGGTATAGAAGAACACGATGAGCGAGATGACTAGCAGCGCCCGGAGATACTCCCACCCGAAGATCACCTTCAGGATCCACGCGGATCCCGCCAGGTTCCCGGCCACCAGGATGATGAAGCTGAACCCCATCAGGAGCCCTGAGAGCACCTCGACCGTGCGGTTGTACCGCCGGTAGTAGAAGTCGGGCAACGTGAGCAGGTTCAGCTTGTTCAGGGGTTTCGCGTAGAACAGCCCGGTCACAACGAGGCAGAGCGCCAGTCCGAGCGGAAACTGGAATCCCGCCCACCACCCGCCGCCGTACACGGCGCCGCCGTTACCCAGGGTCGCGTTGGCGTCCAGCGCCTGGGCCAGGAGGGTGGTGCCGACCAGGAAGAACGGCAGCCGCTTGCCTGCGATGATGTACTGCCTGCCGCTCCCCTTGACCAGATAGTACATCGCCAAGCCCAGGAAGAAGAAGACGCCCAGATAGACAGATATTCCGATCTCGTACTGTCCCACGAGTGCACCTCCTCAACGTGTTCTGCCGGGTCCGCGGTGCGGGATTCACTGACGGCCTGTTCCCCAACTTCCACGAGCGATGGCCGGAAGAATGAGCCTCGATGGAGAAGCCCACTCTGCCGGAGTGTGCACTGTTCCTTTGAACTGCGGGACTGCTTTTCGTCACAGACACCCCATCAGTAGCCCTTGACCTGCTTTGGGAAGTAGTCCTCGCAACCACCCTCTCGGTAGACATCCAGCGTCGTGCAGTGCAGGGCGCCGCCAAACGGGATTACCTTCTCGTAGGGAATCGGGACCACCTCAAACCCCAGCTTGCTGAGCTGGTCGCAGTACGCGGTCTCGTGCGCCTCGACGCAGACCGTCTTCGGGTCAATCGAGAACGTGTTCATCGAGATCCATGACTTGCCCTCGTATAGCCCTGTCAGGTAGACCTTGTTCCTGTGCACGTAGGTCGGCCTGGCCGCCGGGACCATCTCCCAATCGTTCTTCTTGAACAGCTCCCACAACTCGGGCGTGCGCGGATCCCAATCGGGATTGTACATGCACAGACCGGGCCGCAGCGGCACAAGGTTCACGTCAATGTGCCACGGATGGTAGTTGTTCGGCTTGTCGGCCTCCTTAGGGGTATCGAACAGCACGTGATGCAGCCGCAGGCCGAGCGCAGCGAACATCCGCTTCAGCCAGTCCATGCCTCCCTTGTTGGTTACGCACGAGCCCTGGTGGAAGACGTCCTTGCCGAACCGCATGGCGTCGGCGGCGTCCCAAAGGGGCTCTTTCTCGGTCAGCTGGAACTCCCAGTTGTGCAGCCTCTGCCTCTTCTGCTCGTCCGTCCAGACATTCTCGAAGTCGTAGTAGTAGTTCCGGACATAGGACTCGTCGGTCAGCATGGGCATGGGCGCCGCGAAGTGAACGACCCCGGGATCCTCTTTGAAGTACCGCTCGAAGATCGGCCGAAGGTTGAAGCGCTCGTAGATGCGGGAACGGCGGACGGTGGTGGCCTCAATGATGTAGTTGCCGTGAATCACGGTGACGTCGCGAACGTTGTTGACGCCGTGCGCGTTCAACTGCACCCAGCCCAGCGGTGACGGAAGCGGCTTGTTCATCATGAAGGGCTGAATGTCCACCCGCTCGACGATGACGCCCCGCTTCTCGAGCTGGCCCACGAAGTAGTTCATCTGCTCGTTGGCCGCATCCACCATCTCCTGCGGGAACGGTCCCCACGCCCCCAGCGGATACCCACCGTGCGGGAGGTCGTACCACCAGGCCGGCTCCGGAGCAGGAACATTCGTGCCCTCCGGCCTTCCAATGATCACCCTCTTCAGCGGGTCCCACTCGTTCCAGGAATTCACGATCTTCGGCATTGCTTCTCTCCTCCCGTTGTTGTGGTTTCAGTGCAACACCTGTCATCCTCTAAGCCAGTCCGTGCTTCCTTGCGAAATCGTCCAGGACGCCCGCAAGGTCGGGGCGACCGATCTCCTGCAGGTTGTAGTACACGCGCGTCGCGGGCTTCCTGATCTTGATGATGCGGCTGAGGTCGATCGGTGTCCCCACCACCACCGAGTCGCAGTCCGTCCGGTCTATGGTGGCCTCCAGGTCCTTCAGCATCTCCTGCCCATACCCCATTGCGGGAAGGAGGGTTCCGATGTCCGGATAGGTCTTGAAGGTCTCGACGAGCCTGCCCGTGATGTATGGCCGCGGGTCCACTAGTTCGGCCGCTCCGAACTTCTGGGCGGCAACCACGCCTGCTCCGATCCTCATGTGCCCGTGCGTCAGGGTCGGACCATCCTCTACCACCAGCACCCTCTTGCCCCTGATCATCGAGGGATCATCCACATCGATCGGCGAGGCGGCATCTATGACGACAGCACTTGGGTTTGCGGCGGCAATGTTTCTCCGGACCGTCGCCAGGCCCTCGGGACCGGCGCTGTCCACCTTGTTGATCACGACCACGTCGGCAAGCCTCAGCGTGACCGCGCCAGGCCAGAAACTCATCTCGTGTCCCGGTCGGAGGGGATCAACGATTGTCACGTGCAGGTCGGACTTGTAGAACGAGAAGTCGTTGTTGCCGCCGTCCCATAGAATCACGTCGCAGCCCCTGGGATCCTTCTCTGCGGCCCGGAGGATGGCCTCGTAGTCCACCCCGGCATAGACGACGTTGCCGCGAACCACGTGGGGTTCGTATTCCTCCATTTCTTCCACGGTGCAGTTGTGCTTCTCGAGATCGGAGAGATCCGCGAACCGCTGCACCTTCTGGGCAACGAGATTGCCGTACGGCATGGGGTGGCGAACTGCCACCACCTTGAGGCCTTTGGCCATCAACAGCTCGATGATCCTGCGCGACGTCTGGCTCTTGCCGGCTCCTGTGCGCACAGCGCCGACCGAGACCACCGGCTTCGTGCTCTTGATCTGGGTGTCCTTGGGGCCCAACAACACGAAGTTGGCGCCGGCCGCCTGCACGATGGCTCCGACGGTCAAGACGTGCTGGAAGGACACGTCGCTGTAGGAAAAGACGCAGTCGCCAACCTTCAGGTCCTTGATCAACGAGGGGAGGTCGGCTTCCGAGTAGATTGGAATGCCGTCAGGATAGAGCTCGCCGGCCAGTTCCCTGGGGTATTTCCTGCCTTCGATGTCAGGAATCTGGGCGGCGGTGAAAGCCACGACGTTGTAGCTCTTGTTTCCCCGGTAGTACGTGTTGAAG
This sequence comes from Armatimonadota bacterium, assembly GCA_016869025.1. Classification (NCBI taxonomy): domain Bacteria; kingdom Bacillati; phylum Armatimonadota; species Armatimonadota bacterium. Next base: position 20,933 of record VGFA01000015.1, read on the forward strand.
TTGTGGAAGTCCCTTCCTGCGGCGCCTATGATGATCACGTTCTTTCTCGCCATCTCTTGCCTCCGTTTCCCAAATCACATGAGTGTGACCTATCTTCCGACTTCGGTCCCCGCCTGTCCGGCAACCGCCTTGCCGATGTCCTGAAGGTGGCAGATGACGGCCCTCCCTCCGGTGCTCTCCACGAAGCCCAGGAGCGCCTCTACTTTGGGCCCCATCGAGCCAGCGGGGAAATGGCCTTCCTGAACGTATCCCTTCATCTCCTCAAGAGAGACCTTGCCGAGCAACCGCTGCTCGGGCTTTCCCCAGTGGACGGCCGCACCCCGGACATCCGTGGCTATGATGAACAGGTCCGCTTTGATCTCCCGGGCAAGCGTGGAGCTGGCTAGGTCCTTGTCTATTACCGCCTCTACCCCGCGGAGGCCTGCGCCCTCCCTGATGACCGGGATTCCGCCGCCGCCGCAGCAGATAACGATGTAATCGTTGTCCACGAGCTGCTTGATCTCGCGGTGCTGCGTGATGGCCATCGGCTTGGGCGAAGCGACAACGCGCCTGTGCCCCTTGTCGGTCTTGACCATCGTGTACGGCCGGGTTGCTGCCTCTGCCTCCGTGTAGAAGGGGCCAACCGGCTTGGTCGGGTTCTTGAACAGCGGATCGTTCGGGTCCACCTCCGTGAAGGTGAGAACCGTAATGAAGAGGCGGTCCTCGCCCGCCTCCGCCAGTGCGGCCTCGAGGGATGACTCGATCAGGTAGCCAATCTGGCCCTGGGTCATGGCGCCGACGACGTCAAGCGGCATGGCCGGAACCTCCCTGCAGCTCTCCTGCTGCAGCAGGAGATTGCCAGCCTGCGGCCCGTTGCCGTGGCTGATCACAACCCTGTGGTCTCTGGAGAGCTTGACGATCTCCCTCACGGGCATCCTGAGGTTCTCCAGTTGCTCCTCTGCTGTGCCCTTCTGCCCCTCCTGTATCAAGGCATTGCCGCCAAAGGCAATCAGCACGACCGGCTTCCTGCTCATGATCTTCCTCACATCCCAGGTATGGTGAGAGCTAGCTTCCAAGGGTGGCGACCATCACGGCCTTTATGGTGTGCACCCTGTTCTCGGCCTCATCGAACACGACCGACGCGCCGGACTCAAAGACCTCATCGGTTACCTCCATGGCCTCCAGCCCGAACTTCTGGTAGATCTCCTCGCCGATCTTGGTCTCCCGGTTGTGGAAAGACGGCAGGCAGTGAAGGAACTTCACGTTCGGGTTGCCGCTCTTCTCCATGACCGCCCGGTTGACCTGGTAGGGCTTCAGGAGGCTGATCCGGTCCCTCCAGACGTCCGCCGGCTCTCCCATGGAGACCCAGACGTCCGTGGCGATGAAATCGCATCCCCTTACGCCCTCGTCCACATCCTCGGTGAGGGAGATCCTTGCCCCCGTCTCTTTGGCGATGTCCCTTGCCTGTTCCACCAGTTGAGGATTCTGCTGGAGACTCCGGGGAGCAACGGACCGGAAGTCCATACCCGTCTTTGCGGCTCCAACGAGATAGGAATTGCCCATGTTGAACCGCGCATCCCCGAGGTACGCGAACTTGATCTGGCTCAGGGGCTTGTCGCAGTGCTCCATCATGGTGAGCAGGTCGGCCAGGATCTGGGTCGGATGGAACTCGTTGGTCAGGCCGTTCCAAACGGGCACGCCCGCGTACTTGGCCAGGTCCTCCACTATCTGCTGGCCAAACCCCCTGTACTCGATCCCGTCATACATCCTCCCAAGGACCCGAGCCGTATCCCGAATGGACTCCTTGGACCCCATCTGAGAGCCCGTGGGCTCGAGGTAGGTCACGTGGGCACCCTGGTCAAATGCCGCGGTCTCGAAAGCACAGCGGGTTCGCGTGGAGGCCTTCTCGAAGATCAGAACTATGTTCTTACCCTTGAGGCGCTGTTGCTCCGTCCCCGCATAGCGGGCCTTCTTGAGATCCAGCGAGAGATCCAGTAGAAACCTGATCTCCTGCGGTGTGAAATCGAGTTCCTTGAGGAAACTCCTGTTCCTGAGATTGAAGGCCATGACCTAACCCCTCCCCATAGACGACTTGCTCCCCTGGTCAGGCAGTATGACGCTTAGATTGTATTGCCGTAAAGGGGTTTGGATCTCTACGGAGGCCCGCAGGCCAGGCTGTGCTGCAAGGGCCTGGCAAAGGAGGTGGAGCCGTAGTGCGCAAGGTGGGTGCTTATTGTGAACCGGTGCGGACCTGCTGACGATGTGTGCGATTCAGGATAGACGGGATTGGGAAGAACAACCTGCCGGTGGAGAATTGGCTGATCCAGAAGATCCAGGAAGTCCATGGAACTCTCTACCGGTGTCATGGTTGGTATCGGCACAATCCTCGCCAGTGGCCGGAATCCGCGCATCGGGTCGCGGACCGATTTAGTGCGTCGTCTTCGACAGCGCATACCTGGGTTCCTGCCTGCCCGGCATCGCGCGGGGCCGTTGCGGAAGTGCGGCCGTTACGGAGGTTGACGGACGCGCCGCGGCGTGCTATCTTGCCCCTCGAACCACTCCTTTAAGGAGCCGTCCCGCGAGACGGACAAGGAGGAAGCGATGGCCGACGACCGCATGCTCCGCCCGCCGCGATGGCGGGCGTTTTGCTGCCGCGGCGCGGCGGCGCCAGCCCGACACCTTCCAGCGATAGTTCCCACACCAGAGAACAACACAGGAGCGTGGCGATGACCATGGACGTCCGAGTGGACACGATTGAGCACGGCAACTGGGACCGAACGCTCGAACAGGCCGCCCTCTCATTTGGCGGCTGGCTGAACGCCCACACGCACCTGGACCGGGCCAACACCTTCGCCCCCGAGTTCTTGCAGCACGCCAACATAGACCCGATGGGCGCGGCAGGCCTGTCGCTCCCCGTCAAGCAGATCCTGGTAGGTGAGCTCCACAAGGGCCTGGCCTACCAGCCCCACAGCCTCTATGACCGCATGCGGGAGGAACTGGAGCGGATGGTGGCGATGCACGTACGGGAGGCGATCTCGTTCGTGGACGCCACTCCTGACATCGGCCTGGTCGCGATCGAGCAGGCCGTGCGGCTGCGCGAGGAGTTCAGTGACCGACTGGTCCTCAAGATCGCGGTTTCGCCCATCTTCGGCTTCAAGAACCCTAAGATCAATCCCGACCGTTGGGAGGTATACAGCCAGGCGGCAGAGATCGCCGACGTGCTGGGCGGCCTGCCTTCCAGGGACCGCGGAGAAGGCCGCGTGGGCTTCGATGGACACGTCCGAATGGTCCTGGAACTGGGGAAGGCGCTGCGCAAACCCGTGCACTTCCAGGTGGATCAGGACAACGATCCCAGGGAAGCCGAGACCGAGCAGCTCGTTCAGGCGGTCAGGTGGCTGGGATCGCCTGTGGCGGACGGGGAAGACGGCCCCACGGTGTGGGCAGTGCACGCCATCTCGCCGTCCTGCTACGAGGAAAGCCGCTTCCAACGCCTGATAGAGGACCTGCTGGCCTATCGCGTGGGTGTCATCTCGTGCCCGACGGCGGCGCTTTCCATGTTCCAGTTGCGGCCCATGGCGGCGCCCCTGCACAACTCCATCGCCCGGCTGCTGGACATGATGGCCGCCGGCGTGCCGGTGCGCATCGGTACCGACAACATCTGCGACATCTTCATCCCCAACGGCGACGGCAGCGTGCGCAGCGAGGTGTGGGTGGCGGCCTCGGCGCTGCGGTTCTACCACACGCTCGTCTGGGCGAAGATCGGGGCAGGCGTTCCCCTGAACGAAGGCGACAGGGAGTGGATTCGCCAGGCCCTGCAGCGGGCGCGTGATACCTGGACGACTGTCCGGGCAGCGCTGGCACACGCGATCTCGAACGGGGACCACCAGGACCGCGTCGCGGAAAGGGCCCACTTCGCCCTTGCGCGATAGCATCCAGCCGCGCGGCGGGCCGCTGCAACGAAGCCGCGTAGAGGAAACGTGTCCCGCCGGCATGAAGAATACCGGCTAGGGGGCGGCGGCGCTTCTGCAGGCAGGGAGCCGGCGTCGTCGCGACCAGTTCCTTCTGAGGAGGGTCCGACGTTGAAGAGGATTTGGGCTGCGATCATCGTGGGCGCTGTGGTCCTGGCAATACCGGCTACGGGCCTCAGCCAGCCGCGGGTGACGATTACCTACTGGCAGTACTTCTTCGAAAGCAAGGTCAAGCTCGTGGACCAGCTCATAGCCCAGTTCGAGGCCCAGCACCCCGGCGTCAAGGTTGCCCACGAGCACTTCCCCTACGACGCATACAACCAGAAAGTGGCCAGCGCCGTTCCGGCAGGACAGGGCCCGGACGTGATCAACCTTTTCTACGGCTGGGTACCGCTCTACGTGGACAGCGGCTACCTGCAGCCGCTGCCACCCGATGCGTTCCCGCCCGTGCAGATCGAACGCGACTACGTCCCCATGATCAAGGCATCAAGGCTCGACGGGAAGTATTGGGCGATCCCGACGGCTGTGCGCAGTCTGGCCATGTTCTACAACGCCGATCTGTTCAGGGCGGCCGCGGTAGTGCGGCCGCCGGTCACCTGGGAGGAGTTCCAGGCCGCCGCCGAGCGGCTGACCGCGCGTGACGACCGCGGCCGGATTACCACGATGGGCTTCGGCGTGGCGCCTTCCGGGCAGGACCATCACCTGCTGCGCGAGGTTCTGTTCCGGCAGTGGGGCGCCTCCCCGTACAGCGCCGACAACCGGCGCGTGACCTACGCGACGCCTGCCGGAGCCGAGGCCCTGCGCTGGTACACAGAGCTGATCACCAAGTCCAAGGTGGGCGCCATTGACTTCTTCCCAGGCGCCGGTGGGTATCGCAACGCGTTCATGGCCGGCCGGGCAGGGATGATCGTTGACGGCTCTTTTGCGATCGGCGCCATCCGGCGCGGGACACGGGCCTCCTGGGGCGTCGCGCCGCTGCCCGGGCGCACGATAGGCGGGGCGCCTTCCAACTTCGGATCGTACTGGGTCCACGGCCTTACCGCGCGCGCGCAGGGACCGCGCCGGGAGGCGGCCATCCAGTTCCTGAAGTTCCTTGTTTCAGAGCAAACGCAGCGCCTGTGGCTGGACGCTGTGGGCGAGCTCCCGGCCTACAAACGGCTTGTGGAGGATCCGCGCCTGGGCGCCGACCCGGTGATGGGCCCGTTCGTCTCGGCGCTGCCCCACGCGCGCGCCACCTTCTTCGTGGACGAGGCGGCGCAGCGGCAGGTGCTGGTGGACGCGGTCAACGAGGTGGTGCTGAACAACAAGCCGCCCAGGCAGGCGCTCGAGGAAGCCGCGGCCAAGGAGCAGAAGGTCCTCGACGAGTTCTGGGCCAAGCGCAAGCGGCCGTAGCCCGGTCGCCGGACAGGCGGGATGGTTACTCAGGTGGCCGCGGCGCGTCCGCTGCGGCGAGGGCTGCGCATAGGGCAGCAGCGGGCGCTGTGGGCCTACCTTTTCCTGGCAGTCCCGCTGCTGTTCTTCGCGGGAATCAGGATCCTGCCGGCCATCTCCTCGCTGTACATCAGCGTCCACGAGTGGAACATAATCTCGCCGGTCCGTCCCTACGTCGGCCTGGCTAACTTCCAGACCCTGTCCGGCGATCCGCGATTCGCGCACGCCGCGATCAACACGGTGCGTTATGTGCTTGTGGGGATCCCGGCGCAGATGGTCCTGGGTCTTGGGCTGGCGCTCCTGCTGCAACGTATCGTCAGGTTCCGCGGCCTCTTCCGGGCCCTGTACTTCATGCCGTTCATAACGCCCATCGTGGCGGCAAGTTGGGTGTGGCAGTGGATGTACTCCCAGCACCTCGGCCCTCTAAACAAGATCCTGCTGGGGGTGGGGCTGCCGGCTCAGGGGTTCCTGCGCGATCCAGACCAGGCCCTCTACGCCGTCGCCGCGATGGTGGTCTGGCAGTACCTGGGGTTCCAGGTGGTCATCTTCCTCGCCGGCTTGGAAGCGATACCGCGCGTCTACTACGAAGCCGCCCAGGTGGATGGCGCCACCGGCTGGCGGTTGTTCTGGCGGATCACGCTGCCGCTTCTGAACCCAACCATCGTCTTCTCCGTGGTGTACAGCACGATCGTGTACCTGCAGCTGTTCACGCAGGTGCTCAACATGACGTTTCAGGACCAGGGCGGCCCGCTGGCCACCACGCTCACGCTCGTGCTCTATGTCTATCAGCTTGGATTCCAGCGGTTCAGGATGGGGGAGGCCGCGGCCGCGACCGCCATCCTGTTCGTGGTCATCCTCACGATCACGCTGCTGCAGATGAAGATCCTGTCCAAACCGGTGGAGTACTGATGGCCGGGCGGGCGCGGGGTGACCCGCGGGTCGTGCTCAGCTACCTGATCCTGGCCGCGGGCAGCGTCGTCGTGGCCTTTCCCTTCATCTGGATGGTGGCCAGTTCACTGAAGCCGCTCACGGAGATCTTCGATGTGCGCTTCCTGCCGACGCAGCCCACGCTTGAGAACTACGCGGAGGTGCTCACGCGCACGCAGTTTCCGCGCTGGTTTGCCAACAGCTTGATCATCGCCGCAATCACAACAGTGAGCGTGGCGTTCTTCGACGCGCTGGTCGGCTATGCGCTGGCAAAGCTCCAGTTCCCCGGCAGGGGCCTCATCTTCGTGCTCATACTGGCCACATTGATGATCCCCACCGAGATGCTGGTAATTCCGTGGTACATCATGTCCAGCGCCAACGGGTGGATCAACACCTACTGGGGCATCATGTTCCCTGGACTGATCACCGCCTTCGGCATCTTCTTGATCCGTCAGTTCATGTCGGGCGTGCCCGACGAGCTGCTGGACGCCGGGCGCATAGACGGCGTGGGCGAGTTCGGGCTGTTCTGGCGGATCGCCCTTCCCCAGGTCAAGCCGGCGATGGCTGCGCTGTGCATCTTCACCTTCCTGGGGAACTGGAACGCGTTCCTCTGGCCGATGATCGTGATTCAAACCCCGAACATGCGCACCTTGCCTGTCGGGCTAGCGCTCTTCTCCGGCGAGGCCGGCTCCTCGTGGAACCTGATCATGGCTGGATCGGCCCTGGCGATCATTCCTGTCCTGCTGGTCTTCCTGGTGCTCCAGCGGCAGATCATTGAGGGGATCGTCCTGACCGGGCTCCGAAATTGAGCGGAGGAGGAAAGCCCATGCCTGGCCCAGCCACCGGACTCCCGATTCCGGTGCTCGACTTCCACGCCCATTTCCCGGCCAGGCCGCCAGAAGGCCATGCCGATCCCGTGCGGGCCGAGTACGTTCGGCGCCACGGCGAGGCCAGGTGGGCCGTGGTCCAAGAGCGGCTCGATGCGGACCTCGCGGCATGGCGCGCGGCCTGGGGGTTCCCGGAACCAGAACCAGAACCCAGAGACGGTGACGCGGGGACGGCGGCACGGTGGGCAGAAGAGGTGGAACGCCACGGCCTGGCGCGCGTTGTCTTCGTGACCGGCGGAGGCAACGACCGACTGGCCACCGTGGTCGGAAGCCACCCCGACCGTTTCATGGGATTCGCGCACCACGATCCGTTTGCCCCGAACGCGGCCGCCGAGCTGGAGCGGGCGGTCGTCCACCTGGGGCTGCGCGGATACAAGATCATCGCCCCGCTGCACGAGCAGCGGCTCGACGACGGCCGGCTCGCGCCCCTGTGGGAAGCAGCGGAGCGTCTGGGGATACCGGTGCTGGTGCACTTTGGCCCGCTCCGGTACCAGGGCATCGTAGCCGGGCCCAACATCAGCCCGCTCGTGCTGCAGGACGTGGCGCGGGGGTTCCCGGGCGTCCCCTTTGTGGTCCCGCACCTGGGATGCGGCTACCCGCGCGAGCTCCTCCACCTGATGTGGGTGTGCGGGAACGTCAGCGTGGACACCTCGGGCAGCAACGAGTGGATGCGCTGGATGCCCTACGACCTGGATCTCAAATCACTGCTCCGACGGTTCCTCGACACCGCGGGCGCGGAGCGAGTCATCTTCGGCTCTGACTCCTCCTGGTTCCCAAGGGGGTTCGCGCGCCGCTACCTGGACGAGCAGTACAAAGCGTGCTGCGAACTCGGGGTCTCGGAAGATGACCTGCGGCTGATCTTCTTCGGCAACGCCGCGCGGCTGCTGGACCTCGTGCCCTGCTTCCAGGGGAGCCAGGAAGGAAGCCCGGGGGCAGCCGGCTAACTCTGCGATAGCGAAACCGCCGCCACCATAGCGCCGACAGGCGGCGTAAGGAGGCATGGCATGCGGTCACGGCTGGAGTTCGGTCGGGCCATCGAGACCCTGCGGGCATCCAGGAACCTCTCGCGCGAGGAGGCCGCCACGCTGGCCCGGATCTCCCACTCGTACCTGTCGGAGATCGAGCGGGGGCTCAAGCGTCCGTCCACCGACATCGTCACCAAGATCGCGCGTGCCTTCGGGATGAAGGGCAGCGCCTTGCTCCAGTACGTCGAGGAGCTCTCCGCTCCCCTGCCGGAAGAAGAGCCCCAGGCCCGGGCGGTGCAGCTTCCCTTGAAGCGGGGACGGCCCCTGGCTCTCTTCTCCAACGACCAGGCCGCCGCTGCCAGGCCTGGGCGCCGGCGACGCGGGCCTGCGGTCGCCGAGGACCAGGGAGACCTCTCGCTCAACGAGCTGCTGGTCATAGCCCGGCGCCTCGCCGAGAGCGACCGCGCGGCGCTGCTGCAAATGGCCAGGCACCTGCTGCGCCGCAAAGCATAAGGGGCGCCACCAGGCATGCGACGGTCAATCAAGGCCACGCCGCCCGAGGTCCTTGTCGCGGGCGGCATCTACTGCGACCTGATCTTCTCAGGGCTGGGCGCGATGCCGGGGCTGGGCGAGGAGGTACGCACGCAGCAGTTCACCATGACCGTCGGCGGCGGCGCCTTCATCACCGCGGCAGGACTGGCGCGCCTGCGCGTGCGCACCGGTCTCGTCGCCTACGTCGGCGCAGACCTGCTGGGCCGCTTTCAGTTGCAGCACCTGCGCCGGGCAGGCGTGGACACATCGTGGGTCACGCGGCACGCGGAGCTGGGTGCCGGCCTGTCCGTGGCCTTCTCCACCGCGACCGACCGCGGCTTCCTGACACACCCCGGATGCGCGGCCAAGACCGGGGAGTTGCTGGACGCCTGGCCGTGGACCGGCAGCAAGCGGATCAGGCACGTGCACTTCGCCGGCATGCCAGAGCCGTTCGCTGCGCGGCTACCGCTGCTCGACCGGTTGCGATCCGAGGGAATCACCACCTCGCTGGACATCGGCTGGAACCCGGCGCAATATGATTCGGTGGAGTTTTGCGATGTGGTGCGGCGTGTGACGATCTTCATGCCCTCCTGGAGCGATGCCCGGTGGTTCACGGGGTGCGAGGAGCCGGACGCCGCGCTGGAGGTGCTGGCCGGCTTCGTGAACGTGCCGGTGATCAAGCTGGGACCCGAAGGCGCTGTCGGGGTGCACGAGGGGCGCCCGTTGCGGGTCAGCCCGCCCGCGGTGGCCGCGATGGAAACCACCGGTGCGGGCGACGCCTTCGACGCCGGCTTCCTCTGGGCCTACCTGCGCGGTGATGCGGTGGACCGCTGCCTGCTGGCCGGGAACATCTGCGGCGCGCTCTCGACCCGGGCGCCGGGCGGAACCGCGGCCTTTCCGACACTTCGGGAACTGCGTGCCGCGATGGCAACGCGATGCTAGGAGGAGCGCGGTGACGGAAGGGACTCTATGACCCTCACGGTGATTGGCGGTGGGGGCATGCGCACGCCGCTCCTAATCGGCGGGCTGATCGAACGCCATGCGCGGCTTCCGGTGGAGCGCGTGGTCCTCCACGACGTGGACCCCGAGGCCCTGGAACTGGTGGCGGCCGTCTCGGGCGCGATGCTGAGCAGGGCCAGGCACCCGTTCGAGGTCCGGACAACCACCTCGCTGGAGGAGGCGCTGGAGGCACCCTCATGGGTCATCACCAGCATCCGCGTGGGCGGCCTTGCAGGCCGCGTGGTTGACGAGCAGGTGCCGCTGGCGTGGGGCGTCGTGGGCCAGGAGACAACAGGCCCAGGCGGATGGGCGATGGCGCTGCGCACGATCCCTGTGCTGGCGGATCTGGCCGTGCGCATTCAGGGCCTGCGGCAGTTCGCCTGGATCATCAACTTCACGAACCCGGCAGGCCTGATCACGCAGGCCCTGACCGCCGAAGGGCACCGCGTCATAGGCATCTGCGACGGCCCGCCTGCCCTGGGAGACCGGATCGCCGCTGCGCTGGGCGCGCGGGCGGCCGATATGCGGCTAGACTACCTGGGCCTCAACCACCTGGGATGGGTGCGCGGCGTCCAGATCAGCGGTGCCGAGTGCCTACCCGAGATCCTCGCCAGCAACGATCTGATCCGGGCGATCTATGGGAGGCCCTTGTTCGATCCCGAAGAGATCAGGCGCCTGGGGCTGCTGCCCAATGAGTACCTGCACTACTACTACCACCACGATGCGCTGGTCAGACGCCTGCGCGCCTCTCGCCAAACGCGGGGGGAGGCGATCGGGCGCGTTGCGGCCGAACTGCGCAGGTCGCTCAAGGAGGCCGTCGAGCACGGGCAGGACCCCGTGCCCCACTACCAGGCTGCCATCTTCGCGCGACGGTCATCGTACATGGCCGCCGAGACGGGAGCGCATCGCGACCTGGCCATGATGGGCGGGCACGTGGAGGGTGGGTACGCGCGCGCAGCGCTTGGGGTCATCGCTGCGATGCTCGACCCATCGCCCCGTGATGTGATCGTCAACACTGCCAACCGGGGAGCGATCGAAGACCTGGGGCCCGAGGACGTGGTCGAGGTCCCGTGTCGCATCAGCGCCTCAGGCCCCACACCGCGACCGATGGGCCCACTGCCGGCATCCGTGCGCGAACTCGTCCTCCGCGTCAAGGCCTACGAGCGTGCCACGGTGGCGGCGGCAGCGCGACGGTCGTGGCACGATGCAGTGGAGGCGCTGGCCATGCACCCGCTGGTCCCGTCGTCCGAGGTGGCCTCGGGAATCGCCGAGGAGTTCCGGCGGCGGCATTCCCCTCACCTGGACTACCTCACATAGCCGATCGCTCTATGCGCGTCTCTTCGAGGATCTCCTGCCATCGGTCGAGGCTCGGCCACGACAGCGCCAGGCCTATCAGGCACAGCACGCTCAGAACGCTCAGAACGCCACGATCGACGTACATGGCAAAATGGGCTATCCCAAGAACCGCGGGGGTAACGGCCGTCACCACTGCTATCAGCGACTGTCCCGTCAATCCTCCCACGATCTCCTCGTACGAACGGGCTCCGGTGTACCGGCCCCGCGCCAGCGCCAGCCTCTTCAGCCACAAGCCAAACGCAACATCGCCCAGCCCCACCGCGTAGAAGATGAGCGCGAGAAGCCTGCCGTCCGTGCCGGGCTCGCGCGGGCCACGCAGGACTAGCGGCACCATAACCCAGATGGCGACCACCATGGCGAGCTCGGCCAGACACCATCCACGTACGAACCGGCAGTTCTGCACGAGTGCCGCGCGGGAACGATCACGATCAAGCGGAGCCACCATCGTCCGCCCTCCTGATCAGTCATGCGCACCGGCGCTCTCTTCTTCACAGCAACCGGCCATCCTTCAGGGGGCAGGCGCACCAGGTGACTCCTGAAGGAATTACTGCATTCCATATCGAATCCGTGGAATGTGCAGAAGGCGCTGCATACCCGCCCGCTCCCCGAGGCGATTGACGCGGCCTACGCGCGCCTCTCGCCATCCCAGCGCAGGCTGGCCGAGTACCTGCTCGCAAGCTACGATGATGCGGCCTTCCTGACCTCCACCGAACTCGCGCGGCGCCTCGAGACCAGCGACTCCACGGTGGTGCGATTCGCCCGGGCCCTGGGCTACCAGGGCTATCCGGACCTGCGCGCAGCGCTGGCCGACCTGATCCGTGCCGGCAGGACCACACACAGCGGGCGCATGGCCTCAGCCCTGCAGCGCCTGCGCACGGATGCCTCCCCTCTGGCCCGGCTGCTGGATCAGGACCTGGCCGCGCTGGGCGAGTTGCGCCGCACGCTGTCGCCCAACCTCATCACCGAGATCGCCCGCCGCCTGCGCGCTGCCCGCACGGTGTACGTACTCGGCCTGGGGATCTCGCGATCGCTGGCGCACTTCGTCGCCTTCAGGCTGCGCCGCACGGGAATGCACGTCGAGACGATCACACACGGCGGAACCGAGGCCTGGGAGGTGCTGTTCCGCATCTCACGCAGGGATGTGATGCTGGCAGTAGGTTTCTTTCGGGGCTACCAGGACATCGTACGGGCCCTGCGCTACGCGCAGGGCAAGGGAGTGCACACCATCGTCTTCACCGATACGCCCGATTCGCCGCTGGCCGCACATGCGACGCGTCTCGTGGTGGCCCGTCGCGGGGATCTGGCCGTCGTCAATTCGCTGGTGGTGCCCATGGCCGTACTGAACCTTCTGACCGTGGCGATGGCACTACAGATGCCCGGCGACGCCGTGGGCAAGCTCCAGGCCTGGGACCGCCTGCGGGCGGTTTTTGAGGACTCCCCGCCGCGGGCTCAGGAGGGAAGTCAGGGGAACGAATGACAGGCGCACGATATCGCAGGAGGTGGGTCAGATGCGCAGGTTCACCTGGGTGACAATTGCCCTGCTTGTCGTCTGCTTGGGCACGACGATGGTCCCGCCCGCCGGTGCTCAGCCGGCCTCGGGAACCATCGTGCTGTACACGTCGGTTCCGCAGGAGATGGCCACCGAGTTCGCCGGGGCGTTCATGCGGAAGCACCCGCAGATCAAGCTGGAGGTGCTGCGGTCGGGCAGCACCGAGATCGAGATGCGGATCTTCGCCGAGATTGAGACCGGCGGCATCCGGGCCGACCTGCTGTGGCTCGCGGACGCGCCGATCTTCATCACCCTGCGCGACAGGGGGCTGCTGCTGGCCTACCGCTCCCCTGAGGCGCGGCATGTGCCCGAGCAGTTCCGCGATCGCGGCAACAACTTCATTGCTGGCCGGTTGATCAACATGGTCATCGCGGTGAACACCACGCTGATCCCGATGCGCGCGGCGCCGAAATCCTGGAGCGACTTCCCCAAGTTCGGCAAGACCGCGGCCATGCCCAATCCTCTCTACTCCGGATCGGTCTTCGTGACCGTGGCGACCTTCGTGCAGAAGTACGGCTGGGCATGGTTTGAGCGCGCGCGCAAGGAGAACATCCAGGTGCTGCGGGGGAACACGGAGGTGGCGCGCGCGCTGGCCGCGCGCGAGTTCGGCGTGGGCATGACGCTGGACTTCATGGTATACGGCATGATCCAGGACGGCGCACCACTGGCGATCATCTGGCCCGAGGAGGGCGCGGTCTCGGTTCCGAGCCCGGTTGCCATTATCAAGTCGAGCAAGAACCCCGAGGCCGCGCGGCGCTTCGTGGACTACGCGATCAGCGTGGAAGGCCAGAAGTTCCTGGCCTCCAAGGGCGTGGTGCCGGTGCGCGAGGACGTGGATCCCCCCAAGGGCCAACCCCGGGCCTCGGAGATCAAGACGCTGCCGATCCCGTTCGAGTGGGCGGCGAAGAACGCGGTCGATATCCGCACGCGGTTCGAGCAGATCATGATGCGCTGACCTGTGGTGCCGCGGGTGCCATCAGACGCTCCCCACCCCCCACCGGCGCAGGCCCGAGCGCCCAGCCGCATGCTGGACCCGCGCGTGCCCCTGCTGGTCCTGGTTGCGGCGGCGATGGTGGTGCTCGTTGTCTGGCCCGTGGCGCAGGTGGTCTACCGCAGTCTGCTCGTGGACGGCGGGTTGGGACTGGACCACTACCGGCGGGCCATCGTAGGCCCGGGCAATCTCCGGGCCCTGACCAACACTGTGTGGGTAGGAGTTGCCTCCGCTGCCGGAGCCATGGTCGCAGGCGCGGTGCTGGCATTCTTGGTCATGCGCACCGACATACCCGGCAAGGGCAGGCTGCGTACACTGCTAATCATGCCCTACGCGGTCCCGCCGTTCTTTGGCGCCATCGCCTGGGCCCAACTGCTGGGGCCGCAGGGCTACCTCATGCGCCCTCTCATTGCCCTGCTGGGTCTGGAGCAGGCTCCCTTCTCAATCTACAGCGCCTGGGGGATCGTCTTCGTGATGGCAATCCATGCCTTCCCGCTGGTCTTCCTCACCGTATGCGGCGCGCTTGAGCGGATGGACGCCAGCCTGGAGGAGGCCGCCCGCACCAGCGGTGCAGGCAGCCTGCGCGTGATGCGCGACGTTACCATACCGCTGGTGCTCCCAGCGCTGTTGGCCGGGGGTCTCCTGGCCTTCATCCACTCGATCGCCAACTTCGGCATCCCTGCGCTGCTGGGAATCCGCGTGCGGTTCTACGTACTCACGACCAGCATATACGCCTCGCTGAACATCCCGGACTTCCCGCTGGCCACGGCCAAGTCAATGCTGCTCGTGGCGGTCGGCGCCGCAGCGCTGGCACTCCAGTGGCGGCTTCAGCGCGGTCAGCAGCGCTACACGGTCATAGCGGGCAAGTCGATCCATCCGCAGATCATCCGTCTCGGACCGCTGCGCCGCGTGGCGTTCGCCCTGGCGGTCCTGTTTGCAGTCGTAATCGCGGTCCTCCCCCTCTTCTCCCTGCTGCTGACCTCTCTGTTGAAGTACTACGGCGCGCCCCTGGCCGTGGCGAGTCTCACGCTGAAGCACTACGCGTACGTTACGAACCAGGAAGTCATCCGCCGTGCGCTCGCAAACAGCGCGTTGCTGGGCGTGTCCGCGGCCACCATCACAATGGTGCTGGGGACATTCGTGGCCTACGCCCGCATACGCGCCAAACTGCGTGGGGCCGCCGCGCTCGACACGCTCGGCATGCTTCCCTACGCCATCCCCCACACCGTCATCGCCATAGCGATGATCCTGGCGTGGGCCCAGCCGCCTGTGGCGCTCTACGGCACCATCTGGATAATCTTGCTGGCGTACATCGTGGCATACATGCCGCTCTCGCTGCGCACGACCTCGGCTACGCTGCAGCAGGTACACGAGTCGCTGGAGGAAGCGGCCCGCGTCTCGGGCGCAGGGCCTCTTCGGGCCATGCGCGACATCATAATCCCGCTGGTGCGGCCCGGCATGGTGGCGGGCTGGATCCTGGTTTTCATGCCCGCGTTCCGCGAACTGACCATGTCAATCCTGCTCTTCGGGCTTCGCACCGAAACGATAGGCGTGATCATCTTCAACATGCAGAATTCGGGCTACACGCAGATCGCCGCGGCACTCTCGGTGCTCGTGTTGGTGCTGATCCTGGGAAGCAACCTGATCGTGCGCAAGGCCACGCGGGGCCAGGTAGGGTTCTAGCAGATCGGGATCGAGGGGGTTGCCATGGACGCTGTACTGGTTTCGGATCTCTGGAAGGCGTTCGACGGCGTTGTGGCGGCACGAGCGGTCTCGTTCTCCATCGGGCCGGAGGAGTTCTTCACTCTGCTGGGACCGAGCGGGTGCGGCAAGACCACGACGCTGCGCTGCGTGGCCGGCCTGGAGATTCCGACGCGCGGCCAGATCAGGATCGGGGGGCGGATCGTCAGCAACCCGGAGGCCGGGCAGTTCGTCCCCCCGGAGGGCCGCCGCCTGGGGATGGTGTTCCAGAACTACGCCGTCTGGCCTCACATGAGCGTGTTCGACAACGTGGCCTATCCACTGCGCGTGGCCGGCGAGCCGAGGCGGGCGATCGCTGCGCGCGTAGCCGAGGTGCTCAACCTGGTGGAGCTGCGGGATCTGGGCCGACGCTTTCCCCACCAGCTCTCAGGAGGTCAGCAGCAGCGCGTAGCACTGGGGCGCGCGTTGGCCGGACGTCCGGAGATCCTGCTGCTCGATGAGCCGCTGTCGAACCTGGACGCCAAGTTGCGCGAGCAGATGCGCTTTGAACTCAAGGAGCTCCAGCGCCGGATGCGCATACCCGTGCTCTACGTCACACACGACCAGGCCGAGGCCATGGCGCTGTCGGACCGCCTGGCGGTCATGGCGGACGGACAGATTGTCCAGGTCGGCCGGCCGGCCGAGATCTACAACCACCCGGCCACGCGGTTTGTCGCCGACTTCATAGGACAGATGAACTTCCTCCCGGCGCAGATCACAGCCGGCGGGCCCGGCATCGCCAACGTAAGGGTGAACGGCTACGAGTGCCGCGCCGAGAACCCCTCCGGCATCTCGGGCTCGGCCGCAATAGCGGTACGGCCGGAGGATCTGGTCCTCGCCGCGGACGAAGGACTGCCCGGTCGCGTGCAGGTTCAGAACTTCCTGGGCAACCTGGTGGAGTACAAGGTCCTGCTGGAGGGAGGCCTGACGGTTCGCGTGCAGGCCCCGCCCGGGCAGTCCTACGAGGAAGGCGCGGAGGTTGTGGTCGGTATCCGCCGTGCGATGCTCTTCGAACGATGAGGATCGCGGCGTCCACGACGACGACGCGTGAGCTTCCCCTGATTGAGGTCTTGGACCTCGTGCGCGACCTGGGATACGCGGCGCTGGAGGTCTGGGCCGAGCACCTCTGGGACCAGGGTTTCGCGCCGTTGCGCCTGAGGAGTGAGGCGGCCGCCCGAGGCCTTGCCCTGACGCTGCACGGCCCCACACGCGACCTCAACGTAACCTCGACCAATTCCGGGATCCGCTCCGAGTCCCAGCGACAGTACCTGGCCGCCCTGGAGGACGCCGCCGAGATGGGGGCCGAGGTGGTGGTCCTGCATCCAGGCGCGCTTTCCTCCAACGACGATGACCCGGCCGCGTTCTGGCCCCCAATGGAAGCGTTCTTCGGCCGGGTGGCCGAGAGGACCGCGCAGCTCGGGCTGCGGGTGGGAATCGAAAACATGGAGCACAAACGCCTGGAGATCGTAACAGACATCCATCTGGCCGCGGGGCTCGTGCGCCGAGTCGGCGCGGCTTCACTCGGGTTGACGCTGGACGTCGCACACCTTCTCTACAACGGTGACTTGGTCGCGTTCGACGGATTGGAGCAGTACATCTATCACGTTCACATCTCCGGATCCACGCACGAGAAGGCCCACGTTCCCCTGGCTCAGGGCATCTTCGATGCACGGGCGGCGCTGGAAGCCCTGCGGCGGTTCTACAACGGGACCGTGGCGATCGAGAGCTTCGTTCGCGACAGGACCCGGGAGGTGCTGGCCGAGAACCGCCGGGTCATGGCAGCGTGGCTGGACAGCACGCCGGTCGGCTAGGCCCGCGCCGAACGGCCCCGCGCACCAGGCCTGTATCGCGGCAGCGCCTCGCGCATCCTCCGCATCCCCTCACGGATGTTCTCCTGGCTGTTGGCATAGGAGAACCGCAGGTACCCCTTGCCCCACCCACCAAACGAGGTCCCTGCCAGGCACGCGACGCCTGCCTCCTCTAGCAGGTAACTGGCCAGGCGCTTGACGTCGGTGTCGATCGCGGACACGTTGGGGAAGACGTAGAAGGCGCCACCCGGAGTCCGGCATCCCACACCTTCCATCGCGTTCAACTCACCCACGATGATGTCACGGCGGCGGCGAAACTCGGCCACCATGTCTACCACCGAGTCCTGCGGGCCGGTCAGCGCGGCGATGGTAGCCATCTGCGCAAAGGCGGCCGCGCACGAGCTGGAGTTGATCATCAACTGCGCCATCCGCTCGATCAGGTCTGCCCGCATTACGCCGTAGCCGATCCGCCACCCGGTCATGGCATAGGCCTTGGACAGACCGTCCATGATTATGGTCCGGTCCTGCATGCCCGGAAGGCTCGCGATGCTTGCCTGCTCTCCCTCGTACACTATCCTGCCGTAGATCTCGTCCGTAAGGACAAAAGCGCGCGTCGGCAGAACGGCCTCGGCCACGGCCTCCAGGTCTGCGCGCGTCAGCATCGAGCCGCAAGGATTGTGCGGCGAGTTGAGCACCACCAGACGAGTGCGTGGAGAGATCAGCGCGCGGAACTCGTCGAGGTCGAACCGGAAGTCGGATTCCTCGCGAAGGCGGATGGGCCGAAGCGTCGCCCCCGCGAACTGGGCCGCGGACTGGTAGATGGGATACCCGGGGTCCGGGTAGATCACCTCGTCGCCGGGGTCCACCAGGGCGAGCATGGCGAATAGCAGCACGTTCTTGGAACCCGGCACGATGACGACCTGGGACGCGTCCACGGCGATACCGCGCTCGCGGGCCACGTGGTCAGCCACCGCCTGCCGGGCCTCCAATATGCCCGCGGCCGGCGTGTAGTGCGTGTATCCGTCGTGGAGGGCTCGTACGGCTGCGTCGGTGATGTGGGCAGGGGTGTCGAAGTCGGGTTCGCCGATCTCCAGGTGGACGATGTGGCGCCCCTTCGCCTCGAGCTGCCGGGCCCTTGCCAGCATCTCAAACGCCGTCTCGGTACCCAGGGTACTCATGCGGGATGCGAAATCCAGGTTCACGGGCTGCCTCCTTTGGACTGTGGAGCAAGGTCCGTACGTGAATACCTTCTGCGAAACGGAATGCACTCCTGCCCTGATTGGCCGGTGGCGGTACCTCTGCTACAATTGGGGCCGCTCGCGCACGCCACATTCTACGAAAGGTGGTTCTCGAGGGTGACTACCACAGCAGCGACGCAAGCCACGGTTGTCTCGTACGGGCTCGGACCAATAGGAGCCGGCATCGCGGGCCTGGCTTTGGACCGCGGGTATCGGATGGTATCGGCGTGTGACATCTCCCCGGACAAGGCAGGGAGCGACCTGGGCATCCTGCTGGGCCGCGCGGAACTCGGGGTAACGGTCACGGCGGACATCACCGCGGCCCTTGAGCGCAGGCCCCAGGTGGTCCTGCACTCAACCCAGTCGCACATACCCCAGGTCATGCCCCAACTGCTGGCGTGCGTCGAGGCGGGCGCCTGCGTGGTCTCCACCTGTGAGGAGCTGGCGTTTCCCTGGTATCGGCATCCGGCCGAGGCCACGCGGCTCGACGAGGCCGCAAAGACCCACGGCGTCACCGTGGTAGGCGTGGGCGTCAACCCTGGTTTCGTGATGGACCTCCTGCCCGTCGTGCTGACCGCGCCCTGCCGGACGGTCCGCTCCGTCCGCGTTACGCGGGTGGTGGACGCCGGGCTCCGCCGCAAGCCTCTCCAGCGCAAGGTGGGCGACGGCCTGGACCGGGCCTCCTTCGAGCAGGGAGTCGCAGAAGGCCGGATCGGGCACGTGGGCCTGGCCGAGTCCGTGGCCATGATCGCCGAAGCCATTGGGTGGTCGCTCAACTCGATCCACGAGACAATCGAGCCGGTCATGGAAGGGGCCACGGTACGCGGCCTGCACCAGGTGGCGAACGGGCTGCGCGGTCAGGAGGCGGTCATATCGCTGGATCTGACGATGGCCGTGGGCGCCCAGAATCCGCGGGACTCCGTCACGATCGAGGGCGAGCCCCCAATAGCCATGACCGTGGCAGGCGGCATCCACGGAGACATCGCAACGTGCGCGGTCACCGTGAACGCGATCCCAATCGTGCTGGCAGCGCCTCCAGGCCTGACCGCGGTCCACCGGCTACCGGCGCTGCACCGCTGATCCCCCCGCGCGCCCGGGCGCGCGGAAGAGCTGGGTGAGCAGGTAGGCCCCATCGGTCCGGGGCATCGGTAGAAGGTTCCAGACGGCGCGGAGGAGCGCTGCGGCTGCAATCAATGCCGCGGCCTCCCTGCTTGCCGGCCATATCCACCCCAACAGCAGGGCTCCCATGCCCGCGGTGGCATCCCAGAGCGGCCCGGAGGCAGCGACCCAGACCCGCGCACTCCTCGGGAGAAGAGCCAGACCAGGGAGTTCTGCGAAGAAGGTCACGCCGCGCCACGGGGAAACAGCCATGCCCAGCGCGGCCGCCCGGCAGCCCGCCATCAGCGCAGTCACCGCGTGAGCCGCCTCGTGCCCCAATCCGAGGAGCCAGACCAGTATCACCATCGTGACGAGGTGCTCCGGGCCCAACAGGGCGGCGAGCGGCAGTGCGGCGTATGCGGCGACGAGGCGATCGCCGCGCACAGCGATTGCGGCCGCCCCGGCGATGAGCAGCACCCCGAGCCCGACCATGCCTGCCCACTCCGGCACCCCGCGCAGCAGCCGGCCCAAGGGAAGAAGCATGGGGCCGGTGTCGGCGATCACCAGACGCGCCGAGAGGAATGGCCGCGGCCTCAGAAGCGCCTCATCTCCTGCCATCAATCCCGCGCTGGTTAGATGACGCACGAACTCGGCGGCGCCGGCGCCGTCCAGGCCCGGTACCTTCAGGATCGCGGTCCTCAGCAGCTCTTCCCACGTCCGGGTGCCATCCAACAGCACCAGGAACGCTGCCTCCGGTTCGCCGGTCACGAAACAGCGACCCCCAGGGGCATGGATGATCCACCGGCCGCTGCCGTGCTCCGCCTCCTCCCTGCGCAGGATGACCCCTGGGCGCAGGCAGGGCCGAGCGTGGATCAGGTCGTCCACCTGAACCGCCGCACAGACACGGCCGCCCCAACTGCTCCCCAGAACGCAAGCACAGCCAGCTCCGTGGCCACCTCTGCTGGCCCCCCTCCCCGAGCAGCCGTTCTGAGCCCACGCAGGAAGTACGTGAGTGGCAGGGCTCCGGAGAGGTGTCGCAGCGCACCTGGCAGCATCTCCACAGGGAAGTACGCGCCGCTCAGGAAGGTCATGGGGAAGAACAAGAATGCTGCAATGGAGTTGGCGCTCTCGACAGAGCGGGCCAGGACCCCTGCCGCGAACCCGGTGGCCAGGAACGCAGGCGTGCCTACGGCCATCACCGCGGCAAGTGTGAGCGGCTGCGCGGAGGGACGGACATGGAAGAGCCCGGCACCTATCGCCAGAAGCTCGGCGCCCACCGCGAGCACGACCGCGCAGCGCACGAGCATCTGCGCCAGGACGAACTGCCATGTCGGGATGGGAATCAGGACCAGCCGCTTGAGGAAACCGGTGCTGCGGTAATGAGTCAAGACCACGCCAATGCTGTAGTACGCGGTGGATGCCAGTACCATTCCGAGGATTCCGGGGATGAGAAAGGCCATCTGGCCGGGCTGCCGCGCGAACACGCTGCCCAGCAGCACGAGCAGAAATGCCGGAAAGAAGAACGTCCAGAACACGGCCTGCGGCGTACGCCAGAACAGCCGTGCCTCCATCAGCGCAAGACGCCACAGGCCGCTCACCGCAGGCCCTCCGGCTGTGCGGCATCGCAGGTCAGCGCCAGAAAAGCGGCTTCGAGGCATGTGTGGTCCTGCCCTGCCACCTCCGACGGAGTGCCCTGCGCCAGCAGCCTGCCTTGGTGGATGATGGCCACCCGATCGCACAGGCTCTCGGCCTCGTCCAGGTGGTGCGTGGCCAGGAGCACCGTGCGGCCTTCGGCCCGGGCTTCCCGAATGAGCGCCCACAGATCCTGGCGCGCGTGGGCATCGAGTCCGGCCGTGGGTTCGTCCAGAACCAGGAGCTCGGGCTCGCCGACCAGGGCGAGCGCCAGCAAAAACCGCCGCCGCAGGCCGCCGGAGAGTTGACCGTACATCATACCGGCCTGGCTGGTCAGCCCGGTTCTTGCCAGCAACCGCGACGTCTCGACCCGCCGAGGGTAGAAGGTGCCGAGGAACTCAAGCGCCTCGCCCAATTTCAGATACGGGTGGAAGACCGCCTCCTGCAACTGCACCCCGATGCGCTGCTTCAGGAGCAGCCCTTCCTCGAGGGGATCGAGCCCAAGCACGCGAGTCCGACCGGCATCGGGTTGCTGCAGCCCAACCAGGGTCTCGATGGTGGTGGTCTTGCCCGCACCGTTGCGTCCGAGGAGCCCGAATACCTCACCCGTTCCAACCTCCAGGTCGAGCCGGTCCAGGGCCACGACACGGCCGTACCGTCTGACAAGACCTTCGACCTGAATCGCCGCGCTAGCCACCTGCACTGTCTCCATGCTCCTTCAGGCAGTCCCCTGTGTTGTGCCCTACGGCGACGGCGTAGAGGACGCTGGCGCGCGCTCCGTCGAGCCCCAGCAGCGCATCCAGCATTGCGTCGTCCAGCCCGCCCAGAGCGACCGCACCGAGGTCCAGTGCCGCGGCCGCCAGGTAGATGTTCTGGGCGGCGTGTCCGGCCTCCAGGAGCACAAACCGGTAGCCCCGGGCGCCGTACTTGTCCGTGGTCCGCGCGAAGACGCCTGCCAGAACGATCAGCAGGCCGGCGCGCTCGATAAGGGCCGGGAAGGCGGTGACAGTCAGGAGATCGCTCAAACTGGTCTCCGGGGGGTCGAGGGTCACCAGCGCCCCGCTGTGAGCGGCGGCATCGTAGTGGTAGGGGCCAGGATGGACTCCTCCCAGGGGGACGGGGAACCAGAAGTACGCGTCAATCGGATAGCACGCACCTGCCGACGGAACGGTCCGCCGCGCGTGGAGACCGTTCCCGCCGGCGCCGCCCCCGCCCGCCTCGATCCCACTGGCACCGGCCCCGCCGGCACTGATCATGCCGGCTGTTGTCCAGAGAAGTGTCCCTGCCTCCTCCAGCCGCAATGGGAGCCCGGCAAACTCGCGGGCGGATCTCCGGCGTTGTAGAGCAGCATCCAGCCCGACGCCCAGGCAGGTCCCGGGCGACGGCGCCGGCAGAGCCAGCAGCGGGCCTCGTCGCGGCCGCGCAGGCGCAGGGCCTCCTACCCTGGCGTGGGCCGCGGCGCGCCGTGAGATCTCGGCCCAGTCCGACGGCTTCCACTTGCTGCTCTCGTGAAAGACCTCCCACAGTGGATGGCCAGGTAGCATGCAGGGTTCAAGCGCCATCTGCGCGCCTCACGGAAACGGGTGCGGGTAGGGGTTGAGCCCACACCCTCCTGCCAGGCCCAGGCGCTCCGGCACCTCCCATAGGCGCGAGTATCCCAGGAACCGCTGGGCGTGCGAGGGTGCTATGTCCAACAGGCCGGGCACGAGAACCCTGACCGCCACGAACCCGCAGGCCGCCAGGTCTGGCGTTGTCAGGTCAACCGCGAGCGCCTGCAGGCCTCGGCGTTCGAGGCGTTCAAGGCAGTACCCCAGATCTGCCTCGGGGGAGCGGCTCGCGTCATGGAGATCCTCCAGGCAGACAGGATTCGCGGCGGAGTCCACCAGGAAACCCAGGTAGGTCAGCGACTGCGGCTGGCCGTACAGACGCACGTGATCGGAGAACCGTCTCACGTTCGCGAAGCCGACTCCAGGATCAAAGCCCGCTCCTCCGCCCATCTGGCGGAGCCAGGTGCGGGTCTGGACCGCCTCCAGGAGGGCCTTGAGCAGCGCGGCCGCCGGGTCCAGGCGCGCGGCCGCACCGACGGCCGCAACGCTGGAGCCGGCCTTGGGATCGAGCACGACTACCAGAACGACGCTGATCCCGAGGTCGGTGGGCAGCAGCCTGTAGAGAAACGTGAGCCCGCTGCGCCCAAACCGTTCGCGCACTATGGAGGCCAGGGGCCCCGAGCGCGGCAGGAGCAGCGGGGTCGCCGGAAGTTGCCGCCACCAGGTGAGGGCGAAGGCGTCCCGTTCCACGACCTCGAGGAGAGCGGCCAGCAGGGCCGCGCTCCGGGTGCGAGCGCATGCCAGTCCGGTTGAGATCGCGGGGCCGATGTTGGCAAGCCACGGCTCCTGCCGCTCCACAAGGAACACACGCTTTGCCGGCACCCATGCCATTCCGCCTCCCATCAAACTATGTGCGGCCACCCACTCCAGGACGGTGTTCTCCTCGAACCTGACGTATGGCAGCCCGGCCTGCCACTGCTCGGCCGAGAACAGTGCGTAGGCATCAGGGTGAGGACCACCTACTTCGCTCCAGGTGGCTTCAACGAGATCAGCCCGATCCGGAAACGACGCAGAGTACCTCTCGAGCACCTCGCCAACGGCCCTGGCCGCGGCCTGGTCGTGTCCGAGCCCCACGCCGCTGGCGGAGATGACGAACGACCGGCGGCCGTCGGGCAGCGCTGTGCGGGCTGCGTCGGTACCGGCCGCAGCCACGCAGGCCACGTCCGGCTCGTCAGGCGGCATGGGAATTGTGGCCAGCGCTCCGAGAACGCCTGCCAGCGGGGTCGTCAGGCGGCCGGCACCGTCCAGGGTGTTGGCCGCCTCGGCCTGATCGAGCTCTGCTACAACTGCACTGAGCATGGAACTGACACCTGCCGGCGGCCGGGCCGGACAGATGCGCAGGCCGGACATCGCGGGAGCCGGAGGACGTCGGCCCGGGTCCAGGCCAGTGTGCGCAGGTGAATCCTGATCAGCCTCTCCTCGATCGCGGGCCTGTCGGCGCCGAGCAGTGACTTGAGCACCTCCACTACGGCGACGCCGGCCGCGGCCTGAACCGCAGCGGGAAGCATGGGACGGCTGCCCACTCTGAGAAGCCGAACAGGGCCCGGCGCCAGGGCCTCGGCCCTGACCCGCAGGCACACCAGGCAGGGGGAGCGACCCGGCACGATGAGCGGGCCCAGGGTTATCTCGGCCGCGTCGCTGATAATCGGCAGCCAGGGCGTCCCGGTGGCAAGACTGAAGGCGTTGAGCTGCAGGAGCGACGCGTCGCGCAGGTTCGTACCGCAGCCGACAAGGAGGGAGGAGTTACCGATGAGATCTGCCGCGGCTTCGGCAGCCGGCTGCTCCCCGTTGCGCGGAATCCTCTGGGTATTGACCTGGCAGTCCAGCAGAAGCCCCTCGATTGACCGTGAGATTCGATCATCTCCCCACAGGCAGACCGAGGCGCTCTCCAGTCGAGCGCTCAGATGGCCGGAATCGCCCGGGGGGGCTAGTGCCCGGAGGAACTCGGTGACCTCTGAGCCGGGCGCCTGGGGCAGTCCTGGGCGCGCACCGGCAACCAGCAGGCAACCGGCAACCAGGAGGCCACCGGCGGAAAGCTGGGCGACGAGACGCTCAATCACCTCTGCGGAACACCCGGCAAGCTCAGCGCATATCTCGTCCACGGTGTGCTCGCCGTCTAGAACCGGGAGCAGGTCGGGAAGGAGCACCCCGACCCCCGAACCGGAGAGGCGAACGGATCTTCCAGGCGACCTGAGCTCCACGTCGCTCTCCCCGACAGCGTACACCGACCAGAAGTCCGGCAGGAGCGGCCTATAGGGTACACGTGCGTCCACTCGCGCCTCCTTGATGGTGCCGGGCAGGCCTCTCACAACGCTCTCACACGGTGCGCCCGATCACCGGCTGTGGGGGCTGTGGCCGCTAAAGACGCCCGTGCATCGCCTCAGCCCCCACGGGCTGCCCGACCTACATCATGTCTCCGCCGCCACCGCCGCCACCGCCGCTGCAACAACAGCAGCAGCAACACGCGATGATGATGTCTCCTCCGCGATCGAACAGGGTGACGCTTTCGAGCTCAACAATCTGCAGTTCCATGTCGGGTCACCTCCTCATGCGCCAGGATGTGTGCCATAGCAACCCCGGTGCGCCCGGCCCGTGGTCCGCCCATTCTATCGGCGTGAACCTGTCGCCGTTGCGGGCCCGGTCCGCTTCAAGGCCCGCGCCAGTGTCAGCACGACAACCCGATCTGCGCCAGCGTTCTTCAGGGCGAGGGCGCAGGCCGCTGCAGTGGAGCCGGTTGAGTAGACATCGTCAACAAGCAGCACAGTCCCGGCCACCGTTTCCTCTCCCGGCGCAAAGGCGTTCCGCACGTTGCCCGTTCTGTCGCAGGCGCCCAACTCGACCTGGGGGCGATCCTGGTGCATCCGACGCAGCGCCCGGGCGGTGCAGGGCACGCCGAGTATGGAGGCAACCGGCCCGGCCAGCAGGTCGGACTGATTGAAGCCGCGGGCCTTGAGCCGGGCGGGATGAAGGGGCACGGGAACGACCACACCAACGCCGCGGGTGATCTCAAGTGGAGCCAGAGCAGCCAGGAGCCTGCCCAGCGCGCTGGCCGCTGCCTTCCGGCCGTGGAACTTCAGGCCGCAGATGGCACGGCGAAGCCTGCCGTCGTAGACGGCCAGCGAGCGGGCGGCATCAAACGGGGGCGGCGAGCGGTTGCAGGCGGAGCACCGGACGGAAGACACGGGGACGGCGCCTGCCGGGCTGCCTTCCGCCGCGCGCAGCGGAGCGCCACACTGCTCGCAGGTGGGCGGCAGGATACGTTCAATCTGCTCGCAGCACGCGGCGCAGAAGGCCGTACCCAGAGCGCCGCAGCCCTCGCATCTGGACGGGATCAGTAGGTCCAGCAGACCAGCCCACACCCGTCACATCGGCGGGCGCCGGTGGGGATTGCAGGTCCTGCTTGAGTGACGCTCTAGGTGCCTTCCTGCCAGCTCTCCAAGTAGAGGCGCTGTGCCTCGGTCAGCGCGTCGATCCCAATGCCCATCCCCTCAAGCTTGAGCTGCGCCACCGCCTCGTCTATGGCCCGCGGCACCCCGTGCACGGTCTTCTCCATCCTGGCGCCCTGCGACGCCAGGTGGGCGGCAGAAAGTGCCTGGTTGGCGAACGACATGTCCATCACAGCGGCCGGGTGCCCCTCGGCCGCGGCCAGATTGAGCAACCGCCCCTCGGCCAGCAGATAGATCCGGCGGCCGTCGGCAAGTGTGAACTCCTCGACATGCTCCCGCGCGGGCCGCCGACTCGTGGCCATCGCCTCCAGCGCCGCGATGTCTATCTCCACGTTGAAGTGCCCGCTGTTCCCGAGTATCGCCCCGTCGCGCATCAACGCGAAGTGCTCGCCGCGCAGCACGCCGGTGTTGCCGGTCACCGTAATGAACACGTCGCCCACTGGGGCTGCCTGGGCGGCCGGCATTACCTGGTAGCCGTCCATCAGGGCCTCCAGAGCACACAGGGGCGAAACCTCGGTCACGATCACGTGCGCGCCCATTCCCCGCGCCCGCATCGCCACGCCGCGACCGCACGAGCCGTACCCGCAAACGACCACGGTCCGGCCGGCCACCAGGATGTTGGTGGCCCTCAGCAGGCCGTCAATCGTGGACTGGCCGGTGCCGTACCGGTTGTCAAACAGGTGCTTCGTCTTCGCGTCGTTCACGGCGATGATGGGATACTTCAGCGCGCCGTCGCGCGCCATGGCCCGCAGGCGAATCACGCCGGTGGTCGTCTCCTCGGTGCCGCCGATGACATCTCCGAGCAGCTCGGTGCGTTCGCTGTGCAGGGTCGAGACCAGGTCGGCACCGTCGTCCATGGTGATGTGCGGCCGCTGGGCCAGGGCCTCGTGAATGTGGCGGTAGTACGTGTCGCGGTCCACGCCCCGTATGGCGAAGACACCGATGCCGTACTCGGCTGCGAGCGCAGCCGCCACATCGTCCTGCGTCGAGAGCGGATTGCTGGCGCACAGCGTCACCCGCGCGCCGCCTGCGCGAAGCGCCAGGACCAGCACCGCGGTCTCAGTGGTCACATGGAGACAGGCCGCGATGCGCCGGTCGCGCAGCGGCTGCTCGGCAACGAAGCGTCCGGCGATGCGCCTCATGACCGGCATTTCGCGCTCCGCCCAGGCGATGCGGCGCAGACCCTCCTCTGCCATGGTAAGGTCGCGCACGTCGTGACTCATGCCGTCCTCCTGAGGGCTCGTTGTAGGGTGACTACTCGATGAAGTCCTTCAGCCGCTTGCTGCGGCTGGGGTGTCGCAGCTTGCGTAGCGCCTTTGCCTCAATCTGCCGGATGCGCTCACGGGTGACCCCGAACTCCCGCCCCACCTCTTCCAGCGTGCGCGGCCGGCCGTCGTCCAGGCCGAACCTCAGTCTCAGCACCTTACGCTCGCGCGGGGTCAGGGTTTCAAGCACGCCCTCTAGCTGCTCCTTGAGCATCGTGAACGAGGCGGCCTCTGCCGGCGCCAGCGCGTCGTGGTCCTCGATGAAGTCGCCCAGGTGGCTGTCTTCCTCCTCGCCGATGGGCGTTTCTAGCGAGATCGGCTCCTGGGCGATCTTGTTGATCTCGCGCACCCGCTCCACCGACAGGCCCATCGCCGCGGAGATCTCCTCGGGGCTAGGCTCGCGCCCCAGTTCCTGCAACAGCTGCCGCGAGATGCGCACCAGCTTGTTGATGGTCTCGACCATATGAACCGGGATACGGATCGTCCGCGCCTGGTCGGCCAGCGCGCGTGTGATCGCCTGCCTGATCCACCAGGTGGCATATGTGCTGAACTTGTACCCCTTGCGCCAGTCGAACTTCTCGACGGCGCGGATCAGCCCCAGGTTGCCCTCCTGGATGAGGTCCAGGAACAGCATCCCCCGGCCCACGTATTTCTTGGCAATCGAGACAACTAGCCGAAGGTTGGCCTCGATCAGTCGCCGCTTGGCCTCCTCATCGCCTTTCTCCATCCGCTGCGCCAGCGAAACCTCTTGCGGCTGGGTGAGCAGCGATACCTTGCCGATCTCCTTGAGGTACATACGGACGGGATCGTCAATCGAGATCCCCTCCGGGGGCTTGATAGCGGACTCGGCCTCCTCCTCGACCTCGCGCTTCGGCCTGGCCTCGGCCTCCTTGGCGTCCTCCACTATCTCGATCCCCTGCTCTGCCAGGATCGCGTAGAGCCGGTCTACCTGGTCCACGTTCTGCTCTATCTCGGGGAACTGCTCGAGGATGTCGTCGTGCGTCAAGAACCCACGCTTGCGCCCGAGCTCAACGAGCGCCCGCAGCTCGGGCGTTAGCTCCTCGGTGCTCACCTGGACTTGCGGCTTCTTCTTCGCCATCCCCCAACCTGACTCGTTCCTGGCACGGCGTCTAGTTTCGCCGCCGCCCCGCCGTGATCAGCTCCGCGTAGGCAGCCTGGAGCCGTCGAAGCTCTGTCTCATCCCCGCACGCCTGGGCCGCCTGAAGGGCCACCCACAGTCGCTCTCGCTCAGCCGCCGCGGGGCTGGTGTGCACCAGGTAGCGCACTGCCTCGGCAGCGGCCCGGTCCTTGTCCCTCTCGGTCACCGGCGGCGGTTCAAACGCCAGCCGCACCAGCAGAACCGAAGCCGCGTCATCCAGCCCCTCGCGCAGCGTGCCTGCGTCCGCATCCGGCGACACCAGCAGTGCCGTCGCCAGAGCCCGGTGCGCCGGAACGGAAAACGCGTCGGCGTCCAGCACCCGGGCGATCTCCGTCCTGCGGCCCGGTTCCGCCACCATCAGGTGCAGCAGCAACCGCTCCGCTTCCTCCCGGGCCCGGTCGCCGCTCGGCGTCATCGCGCCCCGTTGCTGTGTGGGAGAGCGCCCTGACCGCTTGCGCGAGCGCAAGCGCTGGCGCAGGGCATCCTCGGGCACCGCAAACCGTCCGGCCAGCGCGCGCAGGTACTCTGCCGCACGAACCGGATTCGCGACCATCTGAATAACATCCAACATTTCGTCAACAAGCGCGAGTTTCCCTTCCCTCGTATCGGGATCATGGCGGAGAGCGGCGGCCTCGAGGCGGTACTCGAACATGGGGAGCGCACCGGCCAGCAGATGGCCGAATGCCTCGGCGCCATGGCGCCGCAAGTAGGCGTCGGGATCCTCGCCCGACGGCAGGACGGCGACGCGAACCGATACCTCCGCTTCCTCACACAGCGCCAGGCCGCGCTCGGCCGCCGCTGCTCCGGCCTGGTCCGGATCGTACATGAGCACGGCGCGCTGCGCGAACCGCCTGAGCAGGCCAACCTGATCGGCGGTAAGTGCGGTTCCTAGAGAAGCCACCGCATTGCAGAACCCAAACTGGTGGCAGGCCAGGACATCCATGTAGCCTTCCACCACGAGGACCTCTCCTCGCTCCCGAATCGCGTCGCGGGCAGGACCGAGCGCATAGAGCAACCTGCCCTTGGAGAACGCAGGGGTCTCCTTCGAGTTCAGGTACTTGGGTTCGGCGTCGTCAAGCGCGCGGCCGCCGAAGGCCACCACACGGTCCTGAAGGTCCAGGATCGGGAACATTAGGCGGTCGCGAAACACATCGTAGTACCCCCCGCTGGCCCGCGGTGCTGCGAGACCGGCCTGCTCCAGCAGCGCTGCCGGATAGCCCCGGGCCTGGAGCGCGACCAGCATGCCATCCCATCCCGGCGCCGCGTAGCCGAGGTGAAACGCACTGGCGATTTCCTCGCTCACCCCTCGCCGCGCCAGGTATGCCCGCGCCTTTCGCCCTGCCGAGGCAAGCATTGCCTGGAAGTGGTCGCGGGCGGCGTCCAGCGCGCGCAGGATCTGCTCCCGCTCCGACGCCCGCTGCGCGGCATCAGGCGAGGTTTCGACCTCAATGCCTGCCCGCCGGCCTAGCTCCGCCGCGGCCTCCATGAAGTTGAGGTTGGCGGAGCGCATCAAGAAGTCGAAGATGTCGCCGCCTGCGCCGCAGCCGAAGCAGTGAAACAGCCCCCGCTCAGGGTCTACGTGGAATGACGGCGTCTTCTCCTGGTGGAACGGGCAGAGCCCCTTGTAGTAACGGCCGGACTTCTTCAGCGAGGCATGGCTCGAGATCAGGGCGACGATGTCGGTCCGCCGCCTGATCTCCTCCTTGGTCTCACCCGCAATCCACCCGCGACTCATTGCCCTCCTGGGTCCTCATCCGCTCAACCCTCAAGTACCTGTCGTTATGCCCGGGGGCCCTCCGCCTCCTCCTTCTGGCGGCGGGCCTCGGCCACGAGCCGTTCAGCCACGTGACCGGGAACCGGATCGTAGTGGGAGAACGTGGCAGTAAACGAGCCGCGCCCTCCGGTAATAGATCGCAGATCCGAGGCATACCGCAGGACCTCTCCCTGGGGAACCTGGGCTTTCACGATCGTCGTGCCGTCTCCCTGCGATTCCATGCCGCTGATGCGGGCGCGCTTGGAGTTCAGATCGCCGATGATGTCGCCCATCAACGCCTCAGGGACGTGGACGGCCAGGTCCAGGATCGGCTCCAGCAGGGTCAACCCGGCCTGCGCCGCCGCCTCCTTGACCGCCAGCGCGCCAGCGAGCTGGAAGGCGATGTCCGATGAGTCCACATCGTGGTACTTCCCATCCACGAGCGTGACCCTGACATCCACTACCTGGTACCCGGCCAGGATGCCCTCCTCGAGTGCCTTGCGGGCACCCTTCTCGACCGAGGGGATGTACTGGTTGGGTATCGCTCCGCCGAAGATCTTGTCCACGAACTCAAACCCGCTGCCGCGCGGAAGCGGCTCCATCTCCACGAAGCACACCCCGTACTGCCCGCGTCCGCCGCTCTGCTTGACGTGCCGGCCCTGTGCCTTGCCTCGGCCCTTGACGGTCTCCCGGTAGGGCACACGCGGGGGCGCGAGCACCACGTCCACGCCAAACTTGCGCCGCAGCCGGTCGGCCATGATCTCCAGGTGGGACTCGCCCATGCCCGAGATCACGGTCTGCTTGAGCTCCGGATCGCGGCGGACGCTGAACGTTGGGTCCTCTTCTGCCAGGCGGTGCAGGGCGCTGCCCATCTTGTCCTCGTCGGCCTTGCTCTTGGGCTCGATCGCCATCGAGATCGCGGGCTGTGGAAACACCACCGGCGCCAGGCGGACCGGCGCATCCTTGGAGCACAGCGTGTCCCCGGTGGCGGTGTCGGCCAGCTTGGCCACGGCGCCGATGTCTCCCGGGCATACCTGCGGGGTGGCTTCCTGTTGCTTGCCGCGCAGATGATAGAGCTGGCCCACCCGTTCAGTCTTGTCGCGGGACGCGTTGAACACCTGGGAGTCCGACGCGAAGGTCCCGCCGTAGACGCGGAAGTACGACAGCCTGCCCACGTAGGGATCGGCCATGGTCTTGAACACCAGGGCGGCAAACGGACCTGCCTCGGACGGCTCAACAGGAACCTCTGATCCGTTTCGCGGGTGGGTGCCGGAGGCCGGGCCGCGGTGGGCCGGGGAGGGCAGGAGGTCAACGATCGCCGACAACACCTGGCCCACGCCAATCCGCCTGGTGGCGGAGGCGGGCATGGCAGGCACGATCTTGCCGGCACGGACCCCGGCGATCAGACCACGCCGGATCTCCTCGTCGCTCAACGCGCCTGCTTCCAGGTACTTCTCGAGAAGCGCATCGTCGCTCTCGGCGGCCAGCTCCATCAGCCGCTCGCGAGCGGCCGCCGCCTCCTCTTTCAGTTCGGCGGGCAGCTCCCGGACGGATTCTTGCCCGTCGCGCACGGTGTACGCCTTCATCGAGAGCACATCCGCTACCCCGCAGAGCCCTGCCTCCGCACCGATCGGCAGGAGCAGCGGGATGATCTGCCTCCCAAACCTGGCATTCAACCCTTCCATGGTCTGGGAGAAGCTGGCGTGCTCGCGGTCGAGACGGTTCACGACAACCATCCGGGCCAGGCCCTGCTCATTCGCACGCGCCCATGCCTGCTCGGTCTGCACCTCCACGCCGGCCCTTGCGTCCACGACCACCAGCGCGCCCTCGCAGACGCGCAGCGCGCCGACCATCTCGCCCGCGAAGTCCGGGTATCCAGGTGTGTCAATCAGGTTGACCTTGGCGCCCTCCCACTCCAGTGGGGCCAGCGATGCGTTGATGGTGTGCTTGCGCCTGATCTCCTCCGGATCGAAGTCCGTTGTGGTCGTGCCGTCGTCCACACGGCCCTGGCGATCTATGGCCCCCGTGCGAAAGAGCATCGCCTCCACCAGGGTAGTCTTGCCCGTTCCCCCGTGCCCGACGACGGCGATGTTCCTTATCTGGTCCGGACTGTAGCGCTTCAAGGTCATCCTCCTCCAATGATCGCCGTGCGAGCCGCTAGTAGCCCCGCTCGGCATCCACGACGTTGAGCATCGGCGCCCCGATCAGGTACCTGCGGAGATTCTCGCAGAACAGGGGAATCGCCCGGTCGAAGTAGGCCGGAGAGGCGCCTGAGACGTGCGGCGTTATGATAACGTTCTCCATGTCGTACAACGGGCTTTCCGGGGACAGAGGCTCGCGTTCAAAGACATCGAGGCCGGCGCCGGCGATCACTCCGCCACGCAGGGCCGCGATCAGCGCCTCCTCCACCACCACGGGACCGCGTCCCACGTTGATCAGCACGGCCGACCGCTTCATCAGCGAGAGGGCCCGGGCGTCGATCAGACCTCGGGTCTGGCGCGTGAGCGGAAGCAGCACCACCACGTAGTCTGCATCTCTCAGGACCTGGTCCGTACCCTCCGGCGGCAGGACGCGCTCCACGTAGGGCATCGCCTCCGGTATCCGCTTGGTTCCGATCACCCGCATGCCGAACGCCGAGGCCCGGCGCGACAGGGCGCGCCCGATGGCGCCCAGCCCCAGCACGCCCAGGACCTGGCCCTCGACCTCTCCGCCCACGCAGGCCGCCCTATCCCACCGGCGAACCGACTGGAGTCGGACGGCCACGTGCAGACGCCTGGAGAACGCCAGCACCAGGGCCATCACGTGCTCGGGCAGCACCGTGGAGTGAATCCCAACGCTGCTCGTTAGAATGACGCGTCCTTCAACCACGGCCGGGACCAGCAGCCCGTCCACTCCGGCGGCGGTGGCGTGGATCCAGCGTAGCCGCTCGGCCCGGTCCAGCACCGGTTGGGGGATCTGCCAGGCGACGATAACGTCGGCCTCCGCGGCCAGGGTTTGGGCGTGCTCGGGGCCGGTCGCGGCCATCACGCGGACGCGTGGATCCACGGCGCGGATCGCGTCAAGGTGACGTTCCTCCACCCTGGACAGCACCAGCACCGTCAGCGCGTCGGTGCTCACGATCGCGTACCTCTCCTCAGGCAACCGGGGCCTCGCCTGCCGGGGCGGAGGCCTCCAGCAGGCGGCAGATCACAAACTGCCTGTCGAGCGCCGCCAGGAACCATCCGGCCTGGGGACCCGACTCCTTGCCCAGAAACGCCAGATAGATAGCTCCGAACGCCGCCTTCGGCGCGAGCCCGAGCTCCCCCTTCATCGCGTGTATGGCCCCGTGCAGCGAGTCACCGTCCACCGCCTCCCTGACCAGAGGGACCAGGGCGGCCAGGAACGCGCGCTGCTCGGGCGAAAGCCCAGAAGCGGCCTGAGGCAAGGTCGTCTGAACCTCGAACCTGTAATCCTCGGGAGCGTAGGACTTCAGCCACCGGCGCACATCGGCAAGCCGTGCGGCCAGTTCGCGCCGGTCCTCCTCGGTCAGGGGGGCGTCCTTCCCGCGCTCGGCTTCCCTCTCCAAATCCGCGCTCGGGATCTGGCTCAGGTGGGCCACCCGGGTGAAGCGGAGGCGGAAGACGCCTGCCTGCGGCTCACAGGCGTGCGCGTAGTAGAAGGTCCGCGCGAGGTCAGGGTCATCTTCACGGCCTGCGTGCGCACGCGCCGCCCGATCGAACTCATCGTACAGCAGGGGTATCGTCTCCCCCGATGGGTCGAAATCCACGTGCTGACGGTAGTGAGGCCGGACCATGGTGAACCGGGCCAGCTCGGGCCGCAGGACCTCTGCGAACTCGACCGCGGCCATTCCCACCCCCTTGCTGGAGGCCATCTTCCGGCCGCCCACCAGGAACCACTCGTAGGGTATCGAGAACGGGCGCGGGGATCCGTAGACGGCTTCAACGATCGCGCCCGCCCGATCGAAGCTGCCTCCCCGGGTCATGTGGTCCTTTCCGGCGCCCTCCACGGTCACGCCTAAGACGTGCCACTTGGCCGCCCATTCGGTGACGTACTGAAGCTTGCCGCCCCCGCCGAAAGGCGAGCGCCGGCCCTCGTGCCCGCACCCCTGCGCCCAGGCCACCTTGTCCGGACGGCACGCGTAGGAAACCTGGTCGCCGTCCCAGCCGGTAACCACGGTGGTGCCGATCTTGCCGCAGGACTTGCATATGACCTGGAACGGATGGCGCTCGGCCTTCCGGCTCCCGCTGATCGCGCGGTCAATCTCGATGATCTCCTCCGCCCGGTCCAGCGCGATCCGGATCGCAGCGTCGAGCACCCCTGAGCCGTACAGCTCGCTCGTCCAGTAGATCCGGGGGGTTGCACCGAGCCGGGTGAAGACGCGTGTGAACTCGTCCGCGTAGTATCGCGCGAAGCTGGGCGCCTCGGCTGGATCAGGAGAAGGCACGTTGCACAGGGGCACGCCCAGGTAGGGCGCAAGGTCCTCGTGGCCGGCAGGCAGGCCGTCCATGGGATCGAGGTCGTCGTAGCCGTAGCGGAACTCAACGGACACGCCTCGGTCCCGCAGCGCGCGGGTCACGCAATCATGCAGGATCACGCCGCGCAGGGAGCCCACGTGGACGCGGCCCGACGGGCTCTTGGCGTCGTTGACAACGTGGCGCGGCTCAGCACGAGCCGCCAGGATCTCCTCGGCCAGAAGATCAACCCACACGGCAGGCCACTTCCTCCTCCGGCGCACAGCCGGGCATCGAACGCACCAGCAACCTAACAGGGGAAATGACTGGTACTGGCGATGCGCTGGACGTCATGGTTATCTTCGCGCCGGGGCCGGGGACTTCCTCCGAACAGCCATCCAGACAGGG
The DNA here is from genome assembly GCA_016869025.1 of Armatimonadota bacterium. Classification (NCBI taxonomy): domain Bacteria; kingdom Bacillati; phylum Armatimonadota; species Armatimonadota bacterium. Next base: position 56,121 of record VGFA01000015.1, read on the forward strand.
ACGGAACGGGCAGGCCGCCTACGGCGGCCTGCCCGCCGTCATCTAGGGTCCGGAGCTACTTGACCGCGGCCTTGAGATCCTTCCCAGCGGTGAACGCCGGCACCTTCTTGGCCGGGATCTTGATCTTGGCGCCGGTCTGCGGGTTGCGGCCCTCGCGCGCCTTCCGCTTGCGCACCAGGAAGGTGCCAAAGCCGACCAGGGTCACCTTCTCACCCTTGCGCAAGGCGCCGGTGATCAGATCCAGCGCCATGTTGAACACCTCGAGCGCGTTCTTCTTGGTGGCGCCCGTCTTGTCGGCGACCTTATCGATGAGCTGTTCCTTGTTCATTCGTCCCCTCCTCACGAACCCCAGATGTCGCACCGGCGCGGTGCGCCGCGATTCCGATTCTCGCAGACCCTACCGTATTCCTGCTTCCAGCCGCCCCGGGAACCGAAACCCGCATCCCGCACGGCGCGGGGACTATGGAGCCCACCTCTTGGGAAGAACACAAGGGAACGGGGTTCTTCCCATCCACGGGCCAAGCCGATAGCCGCCTGGCCCCTCGATAAGGGCAAACCCGTCGTGAGGCGGGGACGCAAAGCCGCGGGACCGGCCCAAACCGGTCAGCCGGGCTACCGAAAGGGGCGGGAGCATGAACCGAACCGGACAGCGCGGCCCCGGCTCACTGATCGCGCGCACGCTGTTGATAGCCGCCCTGCTTGCCACCACAATCCCGTCAGAGATCTCCGGAGCGACCGAGCCAATCACGCCGATCGCCATACTCCCGGACGATGACGAACCGGATCCCCAGGAGCAGGACCCAGGAGCCGTCGTGATCCAGCCTGCAGACACCGGGGAAGACGACGTTGGGCCTCCTCACAGGCGTGAGCCTGCAAGACAGCAACCAACCCCTGCAGCCACCTCCCTCCTGATCGGCGTCCAGAGCGACATCCAGCCGGACACGGAACCTGCGATCCGGCGGCGCGAAATCGCGCTGATGCAGAATGCCGGGATCGCATGGGTCCGCATCGTACTCAACTGGTACGCGGCCGAACCCAGCAAGGGCGAGTACAACGAGGAGTACCTGAAGGGTCTGGAGTCACTGGTTGACGAGATCCGCGGCGCCGGGATGCGCGTGATGCTACTCGTCCTCGCCACGCCTCCCTGGGCCAACCCCCGCGGATGGGACGCCCCGCCCCTGCGCATGCGCGACCTGGGCGACTTCGTAGGCTACGCCGTTCGCCGCTTCTCTTCGCGCGTCAAGCACTGGGAGATCTGGAACGAGCCCGACTGGCACGAGTTCTGGAAGCCCGTCCCAGACGTCCGCGGCTTCGTCGAGATGCTCCGGGAGGCATACACCAAGGGTAAGGCCGCCGACCCCCAGGCCACCTTCATCTCGGGCGGCCTCGCAGGCAACAATACCGGCTACCTACGACAGATGTATGCCCTGGGCGCCCAACCCTTCTTCGACGTCCTCGGCGTCCACCCATACGTCTTCCAGCGCAGCCCCGACGAGGTCCACCCCAACGTCCGCAACTCCTTCCACGGGCTGGGAGAGCTGCGTAAGATCATGGTCGCCAACGGCGACGGTGCCAAGCCCATCTGGATCACCGAGATGTCCTGGCCCACCAACCGCCGCGCTCCTGGCGCCACCGGCGATTGGGCTGAGGGCGTCAGCCACGCCACCCAGGCCGCCTACCTGTCGCGCGCATACGAGAAGATCGCAGCGGAGTATCCCTTCGTCCAGGTCGCCATGTGGTACAACCTCCGCGACAAGGGCACCAACCCCACCCTCGCCTACCACAACTACGGCCTCGTCCACCACAACTTCGAGCCCAAACCCGCCTTCTTCGCGCTGCAACGGCAGGCCCGGACCGCGGCCGCCCCGGTAGCTCCCAGGCCCTAGACAGCCACACGCTCGGCCGGCCCTCCCCCCGGGAGAAGGACCTCGCCCCGCGCACGTGGAATCGGCCTGGCAAGGTTCGTGAGGGGAGACGACGACAACCGGCATGCTCGTGCCGCACCCCAACAGAGATGGCTCTACGCGCGTGCCAGCCGCGGCTCAGCGGCGGGCAGCGATCAGCCGCCCGGCTGCGGGCAGCGTGGTCATCCCGCTCATCGCCGCCGTCATGGCACTGGCCGTGCAAGCCGGAAGCCCAGGGTACGCCGCGCCCGCAATTCCCATCTACGGCGTCCACAGCGACATCGAGCCGTTCACACCCCCTGCCTTTCGGCAGCGGGAGATCCGCCTGATGCGGGACGCCGGCGTGACCTGGGTGCGCCTGGGAATGAGCTGGAAAGCGGCCGAGCCCGTTCGGGGAAGGTACGACGAGTACTATCTCTCGGGCCTGGAGGCGGCCATTGACGAAATCCGGGCGGCGGGGATGCGTGTGTTCCTGCTGGTGTTGGTGACGCCCGAATGGGCAAATCCCGCCGGACCTGACTACCCGCCGCTGCGGATGCGAGACATGGGTGACTTCGTAGGCTATGCGGTCCGCCGCTTCTCCTCCCGCGTCAAGCACTGGGAAATATGGAACGAACCCGACTGGCACGTGTTCTGGAAGCCGGCACCGGATGCGGCCGCGTTCGCGAAGATGCTGAGGGAGGCGTACGTGCAGGGCAAGGCGGCCGACCCGCAGGCGGTGTTCATCTCAGGGGGGCTGGCAGGAAACAACGTGGAGTATCTGCGGCAGATGTATGCTCGGGGCGCCGGGCAGTACTTCGACGCGCTTGGCGTACATCCGTACGTTTTTCAGCGAAGCCCAGACCAGGTTCATCCGAACACGCGCCACTCGTTCCACGGCCTCGGAGAGCTGCGCAAGCTATTGGTGGCCAACGGGGGTAGTGGGAAGCCGATCTGGATCACGGAGATGTCATGGCCAACACACCGGCGGGCAGATGGGGCGACAGGGGATTGGGCGGAAGGGGTGGGGCTGGAGACCCAGGCGGCCTACCTGGTGAGGGCCTACCAGAAGATCCAGGCCGAGTATCCGTTCATCCCCGTGGCAACCTGGTACAAGCTTCGCGACAGCGGTCTGGATGCCACATACGTGGAGCACAACTGGGGGCTGGTCCGGCATGACTTCCAGCCCAAACCCGCCTACTTCGCCAAGCAGCAGTTGGCGCGGCAGTAGCAGAAGGAAGCCGCAGTAGTGTGCCTGATCCCGCACGATCCGGTTCCCGGGCACATGGCCGACCGGTTGGCGGCCGAGGCCCGCCGCACAGGGCAATGAGTCGCGGGTGGATTGCAGGTGAGATCGAAGAGGAGATCAGGCGGCGGACCGACATCGTCGCCATGGTCTCGGCCCATGCCTCGCTGAAGAAGTCCGGCCGTTGTTACAAAGGGCTCTGTCCATTCCACCAGGAGAAGACGCCGTCATTCCACGTGGACCCGGAGCGGGGGTTGTTTCGCTGCTTTGGCTGCGGCGCGGGCGGCGACGTCTTCGACTTCGCGATGCGCTCCGCCAACCTCACCTTCATGGAGGCCGCGGTAGAGCTGGGCCGGCGGGCCGGCGTCGAGGTCGAAACCTCGCCTGATGCCGCGCAGCGGGCTCCCGAGAGGGAGCATATTCTGCGCTCGCTGGCCGGACGATTTGCCCTGGGTCGGCTTGGCCTCGGAGCGCTGGTGATTCTCGCAGTCTTCTCTGCAGCGTGGGTTGAACCGGTCCGCGTGACCATTGTAGGGGAGCCGGGTCAGTACGAGTTGCGGGTCAACTACCGATCGTTCTATGTGAAGGGGGTCTCTTTTTCTCTCAACGAGGATCCGCTGCGATTCGATGAGCACCTCACGCCGGCCCGCCTCCACTACCACTTCAGACGTATCCGGCAGATGGGGGCTAACACAATCCGCCGCTACCACGATAACCCGGACACGCAGCTGGTACTGGACGAGGCCTCGCGTGCCAACCTCATGGTCATGCTGGGTATCTGGCTGGACCAAGACGTGGACTACCTGCGCGATGCGCAAAGACTGCAGGTGTACCGCGATCGCGTGCGCGACTGGGTATTGCGATACCGCGGGCACCCTGCCCTCCTAATGTGGGTTCTGGGCAATGAGACTTGGGGGCTGCTGAAGAAGGAGTTCCAGGACCCCCGAGAGCTGTTGCCAAGGCGGATCGCGTACTACCGGTTCGTCAACGAGCTGGCTCGCCTTGTGAAGTCGCTTGACCCGAACCATCCCATCATGACTGTGGATGAGCACGCACCAGACCTGTTCGAGACCCACCCGCGTGGCTTTCTGGGCATCGAAACCTCCATGGCCATGTTTCGCGATCTGGTTCCGGCAGTGGACGTGCTCGGCGTCAACAGCTACTTCCCGCAGGATATCTCCATCCTACAGCGGCTGGTCGTGCGTGCGCGGATCGGCCGGCCCTACCTCGTGTCCGAGTTCGGGCCGCCGGCGTACTGGGGCGTGCACTGGACCTGGGACGACATGGGCCTTCCCGTGGAGCCGACGGATTTGGTGAAGTCCCTCTCATACGTCGCGAACTGGAAGCACCACATCGAGGCGCACAGGGGCTGGAACCTCGGCGGCAACGCCTTCGTCTGGAAGGATAAGAACGAGGGCTCCTACACATGGTTTGGGCTGACCGACTCAAAGGACCGCCTGAAGCCCGCCTACTGGTCGCTCAGGGAGGCGTGGACAGGACAGCGTCAGCCTCCAACTCGACCCGTGGTCGTCGGGCTGGAGATAAACAAGCGGTGGATGCGCCCGGAGGAGTCCTTTGTCGTTCGAACGCGCCTGCTGCCGCACCTGAACCCGGAGAGCTTCCGCTACACGTACGTTGTGGGATCGGCAGCCATGACCCACGTGGCGGCGCAGTTCACGACCGAACTCCCCCGAGTATCCGTCCAGGCTCCTGGGACGCCGGATCTGTATCGTGTCTACGTGTATGTCACGACGCGGGACGACCGGTGGGTGAGCACGGGCAGCGCCACGTTCGGGGTCTACTTGCCGGCAGTGAAGCCCTAGTCTGGAGGACGAGCCAGTGATTATTGATCCTTGCCTAAGTAATGGTACACCTTAAAGCTCCAGCCCAGCCGCCCGGAAGAACGCCGCGAGGACGTGCCGCTGCCCCCGCGTGTGGGCGAGGGAGGTAAGCACGGCGTGTTCCAGCGCA
>VGFA01000016.1 GCA_016869025.1 Armatimonadota bacterium
GTAACCTTCTGACCGGGCGGCGCCAGGAGCCGGACGCGCAGGCCCGGTACCACGATGTCGTGCACGGAATCGTCATCCTTGTTGACCAGACTCAGGTTGACGACCTCGCCGGCCTTCACCTGTATCTCAGCCGGGTTGAACGAGAAGTCGGTCGCGACAATCTCAACGGTCCGGGCACCGGCAACCGGAGGGGACGCCCATGCACCCCTTCCCTGCCAGCCCCACGGGCCGCGCATGTGGTACGGCCCGAATCCGCGCATCATCGGGCCGTGATGCCGCCACCATCCGCCGCCGGGGGGCCCGTCCCATCCTGGTCCGCCCCATCCTGACTCGTCCCATCCTGCCCGGCCCAGGCACACCAGGCCGACAATCCCGACGACTATCAGCACAACGCCCAAGATCACTCGGTTTCGCATCGCCCTCTCCATCTCACAAGGCCTACGACAGTTCCTTCTTGATCGCGTCGTACTCCTCGCGCGTGATCTCGCCCCTGGCCAGACGGCGCTTCAGGATCTCCAGCGGCGCCTCATCCTGGCCTGCCTGCGCGCCTGTTCCCTCACGTCGCACGTATGCCGTGACCACGAGCACGATCCCTGCGAGTATCAACAGCCAGAAGAGCATCCCAAGAAGCGGCATCCCCCAACCTCCTGTCCAGCTTCCCCCGGCCCAGGGCGCGCCAGACCACCCTCCGCCCATCATGCCGGGACCCATCATGCCCCATCCACCCATCATCCCAAGGCCACCGAGTATCGGCAGCAGGATGAGCACACCGACCACCACAAGTGCAACTACCCACGCGTGCCGGCAACATGCCATCACCATCACCTCGCTGTCCGCCCTGGACAGGGGACCGGAAGTCCCGATCCCCTGCCCGGATTCCCGTACGCCTACCGAATGACCTGCTCACGGATCACAGTGCCGTAGTGCCATGCGTACCAGACCTGCCCACCGTATGCATTGACGCTGGCAAGCGCGAAGTTCTTCCCGTCACGTGTCAGGCGATAGGTGAAGAAGCCCGGGAACTCGACGACCTTGCCGATTCCGGCGCCGGGGAACGCCTGGGCCACCCAGGCCTGCAGCGCGGCCCTGGCCTTTGCCTCGTCGAGCTGCGCCACCGGCGGGCGCGCGCCCGGGGCGCCGGGAGAGGGCTGCGGGCCGGGCTGTGGGCCGTATCCCGGACGCGGGCCATATCCTGGCGGCGGGGCCATCATGCCGCCGGGGCCCATCCCCGGGCCCATCATGCCACCGTAACCCATCCCATAGCCCATCCCCGGACCCATCATGCCCATTCCGCCGGCCAGCCGGCCGTACTTGATGTTCCACATCATCGGCGGGCCCATCTCGAACGTGACGTTACCGTTGTACCGGTCCACCAGAAGGCCAAATGCGCCCTTCCCGGTGCTCTTCTCGGTCACCACGGCATAGAAGACGTTCGAGAACTCTATGATCTCGACCGGCACCAGGTCAGGATTCCCGTACTGCCCAACGAACTGCCGGACGCGGGTGATCGCCTGATCCACCGGAAGCGCCGGTCCCCGTGGTTGAACGCCGCCCGACTGGAAGTACCCCTGCATCTTTCCGGGCCCCATGCCGGGCCTCATCATCTGAGCGAGCGCCGGGGTGGCCAGTGTTGCGATCACGGCCGCGACGCCCAGAGCTGCCATCGCACGCTTCATCATGTCCCATCTCCTTTCGGATGCGGTTCTCGTGCTCCACTCCTGAGACTAGCGGGGCGAGGTGCAGAAGCCATGAATCAGGTGTGAATGTTTCGTGAACGCCGGCGGTCCATGAGCATGAACGACGAGGAAGATCGGCGAGGGGGATCGGCGAGGGAGAACAGTGATATAGAATGGAAGGGGTGACGCGCAGTGAGAACCCCGGAGGCCCGCGCCGCATCAGGCCTGGCCGCGTTTCTCGACGCCAGGACAGCACAGGGCTCGCTCTGCGAATCCCTGGCGGAGGGCAAGGTGCGCTGCGTCGCATGCGGGCACCGATGCGTCATCTTCCCCGGACGCCGCGGAATCTGCCGGTCACGGTTCAATGACGGCGGGTCGCTCCGTGTCCCCTGGGGATACGTCGCCGGGCTGCAGTGCGACCCAACCGAGAAGAAGCCTTTCTATCATGTGCTGCCGGGATCCACGACGCTCACATTCGGGATGCTGGGCTGCAGTCTCCACTGCCCAGGCTGCCAGAACTGGGTGAGTTCGCAGGCGCTGCGCGATCCCGCCGCCGGAGTTGTGCCCGAGGACATCTCGTCCGAAGAGATCGTGGCCTTCGGCCTCCGGTGCGGGGCGCGGATGGTGGCCAGTTCCTACAACGAGCCGCTGATCACGTCCGAGTGGGCGGTCGCGGTCTTCGAGAAGGCGCGGCGTGCCGGGCTTCTCACCGGCATCGTGAGCAACGGCTATGCCACGCCCGAGGTACTGTCCTACCTGCGCCCCTGGTGCGACTGCTTCAAGGTGGACCTGAAGTCCATGAACGCGAGGACCTACCGCGTCCTGGGCGGCGTGCTCGACCGGGTGCTCGAGGCGATCCGGATGGTCCACGTGATGGGATTCTGGATGGAGGTCGTCACCCTGGTGATTCCCGGTTGGAACGATTCAGACGGCGAGCTGGCAGACGCCGCCCGGTTCATCGCCTCGGTCTCGCCGGACATCCCCTGGCACGTGACCGCGTTCCACGGGGATTACAGGATGATCGGCCACAGGAGCACCACGGTTGGCGCCCTGCTGCGGGCCGCGCGGATAGGCCAGGCCGAGGGGCTGCGGTTCGTGTACGCGGGGAATCTGCCCGGACAGGTGGGATCGTACGAGCATACCTGCTGCCCCGGCTGCAGGGCCGTGCTGGTCGAACGCAGCGGGTTCCACGTCCGGCAGAACCGGCTGGAAGAGTCGGGCGGCCGCTGCCCGGACTGCGGACAGACAATTGCCGGGATCTGGTAGTGGGCTCCGGGCATAAACGGAGAGAGGCGCCGGGACGTCCAAGGGGCATCATGAGGTTGCGCGGACCGGCGCCGAGCCCGCTGCTTGGTGCAGCGCTGCTGCTGGCGGCGACAGTGTTGTTTGCCGCGGGGCTGCTACTGGCTGTGGCGCTGTTGGTGACCGAGGTCGCCCTGCCGGGCCTGGGTCCGGGCGGCGTCGCGCACGCGCAGAGCCGCGGGCCCGTCAGCCGCACCGGAGCGATTCACCACGGCGGGATCGAGCGCACCTATCGTATCCATCTACCCTCGTCGGCCGGCAGAGCCGGCCCGATGCCCCTGATTCTTGCCCTACACGGCGGCGGCGGCAACGGCCTGAACATGGAGCAGCTCACCCTCGGCGGCCTGAACCGGCTCTCGGAGACAGGCGGCTTCGCGGTGGTCTACCCGGACGGCGTGGACCGGCATTGGAACGACGGCAGGGGAGTTCAGGAGTATCGCGCTCAAAGGGAAAACGTGGACGACGTCGGCTTCATCTCGGCGCTCATCGAACACCTGGCGCAGACCCAGGGCATTGACCGCGGCCGCGTCTACGCGACAGGGATCTCCAACGGCGGGCTGCTCTCGATGCGCCTGGCTCACGAACTCTCCCACAAGATCGCCGCGATCGCGCCCGTCGCCATCTCCGCAACCGACAAGATCGCGGCGATGCGCGCGCCGGCCAGGCCGATCCCGATCGTGCTGATCCCGGGCACACACGACCCCCTGGTGCCCTGGGAAGGAGGGAATCTCGGTTTCCCGGGCGGCCGCGCGGTAGGCAGGGTATTGTCCGTGGCGGAGACCGTGAGGTACTGGGTCAACCACAACAGGTGCGCCCCGACGCCAACCATCACGCGTGAGCCCGACAGGGATCCCGGCGACGGCACGCGCGTGCGCCGCGAGGCCTATGCCGGGTGCAGCGAGGGCGCTGACGTCATCGTGTACGTGGTCGAGGGCGGCGGGCACACCTGGCCCGGAGGGCTTCCGTATCTCCCGGAGCGCGTGATCGGCAGGACAAGCAGGGACATCTACGCCAACGAGGTCATCTGGGATTTCTTCAGGAGGCACGCCATCAGATGATGATCCGGGGAGTGGCGTGATGATCCACGCCATCCGTGCGGTGGCCACCGAACTCCCCAGCGCCTCAGCCTCGGCCTGGAGGACCTGGTCCCCAACGCCTGCCCTCAACTGGTGGAACTCGATTGGGGCGGCACCCTTGTGGATGTTGCCTCGTCCGCCGGCCTCGTCGCCAACGGATTCCCGCCCACCTGCCCGCAGGACACCCCCCCTGTGGGACACTGCCGGCAGGCTGGGATGGGAAGCGCGGTGGGCGGGCGGTGCTGGTCGAAAGACGCGATCTACACCCGAGCGGTTGGGCGTCTAGCACCCCGGATCAGCCGCCCGCGTCAGCGGGGCGGTTGCATCCGGTAGTTGGACCGTGCTCATCGTTGCTGCAGCAACTCATCGATAATCAGCCCGATGTCCTTGGCAATCTATCGCAGGAGCAACGGTGAGATATCCCGCCCAGAGTGGAAAGGTACTGTCGTCCAGCGTCCATCCGGATGCCGATATTGCCGGTGTGATCCCCGCCGGCGTACTTCAACAAAGCCCAGACGCTCAAGGATTGCTACGACCTCCCGGGGCTTGAGGACCGGCGGCTTGGGCATCGTCAGGCCACGGAAACGGTTTGCGTCCCAATGAATTCGCCCTCCAGCCTGGGTTCCCCATCCTCAAGGAGCATCTCGATCACCTCTCGGAGGTTCTTGTTGAGCTCGTCGAGGGTCTCGGCCTGGGAATGAGCCCCCGGAAATCCGGGGACGTGGCCGACGTAGAGGCCGGTATCGGGGTCCTTCTCGACTACTGCCGTGAAGGTTCTCATCCAACCACCTCCATCGGATCGGTCTAATGAATAGGCTTTTATCCGTCGTGCGACAGCATGGCGGATAATACAGCTAACACTGACGGGCGTCGCAGCCTAATCCCCGTGGGCGCGCGACGACAAATCGGCTGGACGGCCCGTCCCCAGTGGATTTCACGCATTAGACCGCTTCCTCCGCCGCCGGGTTAGGCGGGTCTGCATAGTACGCCGCCCGCAATGGGCGCACGTCGACCTCCCGGGCGAAAGCTGGGCTTGATCAGGATTATCCTACGGTTCGGGCATCGCCGCAACCGGCAAAGGCACGGTCCCGCTCGGGGAGAGGCCATCGATCTACCGCCGGGCCCCCGGTTCAGGACGTGCGTGTAGATCATCGTCGTGCTCACGTCCCGGTGTCCCAGCAACTCCTGCACGGTGCGAATGTCGTATCCATCCTCGAGCAGATGGGTCGCAAACGAATGGCGGAAGGTGCGGCAGGTGGCAGGTTTGCCAATGCCGGCTCGCCGCACGGCATCAGCGACGGCACGTTGGAGCACGGTCTCATGCAGGTGGTGGCGCCGCCGCTGGCCGGTCACCCGGTCGACGTAGATCCGTGTCGCCGGGAAGATCCACTGCCATCCCCACTCTCTGCCGGCGTTCGGGTACTTTCGCATCAGCGCCCCTGGGAGCTCGACCCAGCCGGCGCCGCGCGCCAGGTCCCGCTCGTGCTGACGCCTCACGAGCTCGAGATGCCGGGCGAGGCGGGTCTTGGCCGCGGCGGGCAGCATCGTCACGCGATCGCGATCCCCCTTACCGGCCCGCACGACGATATGGTTTGACGCCAGATCGACATCTTTCACTCTGAGCCGATCGAGGACGGCTCGAATCTCGTCGCGGGTCAGCACCACGGGCAGTCGCCGTGGGCGCTTCGCGCGCACCACGTCTTCCAGCCACGGCATCTCCTGATCCAGCACCTCGCGGTAGAGAAACAGCAGCGCGCTCAACGCCTGGTTCTGCGTTGAGGCAGCTACCTTGCGACGAACGGCCAGATCCGTCAGGAACTTCGTGATCTCGGCTGCTCCCATCTCTGCGGGATGGCGCTTGTCGTGAAACAGGATGTACCGACGGACCCAGGCGGTGTACGCCTCCTCCGTGCGACGGCTGAAGTGGCGCGCGCGGATGGCTTCGTGCACACGGTCGAGAGGCCGCGGCCGCTGTGCTCCTGATGGACCTGTATCACCGATGGTAAGATTCGTCACGGACGCTATCTCCGAGATCGCGGGGACGAGACCGTTCTCGGGGAAGGCATCGGCTATGAGCATGATCCAGAGGATCCTGCCGGCCGCGCCGAGAGCTGGACGGCGATTGCTCAAAGCGGACGGCGCGACACGATGCTGAGCAGCGCGGAGTCGGCAGGCGCCCCCCGGGTGCCTCGACCGGGCGTTCCCATCCACCCCATTTGATCGGTCATGCGACGGCCTGTATGCGGGGATATGCCTTGCCGGCGGTCGAGCACCTGGCCGGGTCGCGCTATGGAAGGTGTTGCTCCTAAGGCAGCGTACCGCTCCTGCTGATCTCCCCGTACAGCGCCGCGCTGGGGCGGGGCGTGCGCACCTGCGTCGCCGGATGCAGCGAGTAGAGGCCGAAGCGCAGGTTCCAGCCGTCCGCCCACTCGAAGTTGTCCACCAGCGCCCAGTGATAGTAGCCACGCACCGGGGCGCCTTCGTCTATGGCCTGGGCCACCCGGCGTAGGTGTTCAACTATGAAACCGGGCCGGAGGTCGTCGTCGGCGTCGGGCAGGCCGTTCTCGGTGATGTAGATCGGAAGGCCGTAGCCGCGCACGCGCCTGAGCACATCCAGAAGGCCCTCGAGATAGATCTCGCTGTATCCGCCGTCGGTGATCGTAGCGCCGGGCGGCGGCTCGTCCCGCACGAACAGGTGGCCGGGACGCCGCGGGTCGAACGCGACGCGGCTGCGTGTGTAGTAGTTGACGCCCAGGAAGTCCATCGTGCCGGCCGCCTGCGGCACGTGCGTACGCGCTCCAAACGGGCCTGCCAGCACGCCTGTGGCGAGCGCGTCCAGGTACATCCAGTTGATTATGTGGTCGAGCCGCCTCGCCACCCACCGGTCGAGAGGGGAGCGCGGGCGGGACGGTGAGGCCGGCCGCAGGTACGCGGCCACGCTCACCCTGGCATCCGGCTGCGCTTCGTGGATCGCGTGGTAGGCCGCGGCATGGGCCTGCACCGATCGCGCCAGCGCCCGGGTGAACGCGACGACCCTGGTCTGCCCCGGCGCAAACCGCCCCAGCACGTAGGCGCTGATCAGGTGGGCGACCGGCTCGTTGATCGTTATCCAGAAGTCCACCAGCGCCGCGCTACCGCCGGCCGCACCCACCGCTGCCCGAACGAACCGACCCGCGAACGCGCCGAAAGCCGGCTCGATCCCAGCCCAAAGCCACCCGCCGCGCTCGGCGACCCACTGCGGCAGCGTGAAGTGGTTGAGCGTGACCAGGGGCTCGATCCCCCGGTCGCGGAGGCCGCGCAGCATCTCGATGTAGCGCTCCTCGGCGGCGTGGTCCCAGCGCCCTTCCTGGGGCTCGAGCCGGGCCCACTCGACCGACAGCCGCAGGGCGTTCTGGTGCAGCCCGACCATCAGGTCGAAGTCACGCTCGGCGTGGTGCCACCAGTCGCAGGCCAGGCCCGACCGGTCGCCGTTCAGTATGCGTCCGGGCTGCTGCTCCCAGGACCACCAATCGCTGGCGCTGCTGTCGCCCTCGAACTGGTAGGCGCTGGCCGCGGTGCCCCACCGGAACCCATCTGGAAACCGCGTGCGCAAAGGGGTCCTCCTCCGAGTGTGGAACTCCGCGTGTGGAACTCCGGCCCTACGGTCGCTTCCTGAAGAGCCGCACTGCTTCCTGCCGGGGGTGGTGGATGGAACCGCGACGGCGCATGAGCACCGGCAACCTTCTCTCACTCAGTCTCTATTGGTTCGGGCTCAACTTCCATTGGGGCGCGTTGCTCGCCATTGTGATCCCCGCGGAGGTGCTGCGGTTCGTCCCGGACGCGGAGAAGGGCCGTGCCCTCTCCCTGGTGTTCGCGGGTGGGGCGGCCATTGCCATGATCGTGATGCCGATCGCCGGCGCACTCTCCGACCGCAGTCGCGCTGCGATGGGCCGTCGGCGGCCGTTCATGCTCGCGGGCGGAATCCTCAACGTGGCCGCCCTCGCGTTGATGGGTGCGTCGCCAACGCTATTGGCCTTCGTGGCCGCCTACTGGCTGGTGCAGTTCTCCAACAATCTGGGCGGATCGGCCTACAGCGGCCTCATCCCCGACCTGGTCCCAGACGATCAACGCGGCGTGGCGTCGGGATGGATGGGGCTGATGACCATGCTGGGGACCATCGCCGCGGCGGTGGCCGCCGGCATATTGATGGAGCGCGGCTACCGGGCCCAGGTCTACTGGCTGATCGCGGCGGTCCTCGCCGTGACACTGGCGATCACGGTCTGGCGGGTGCGCGAGGCCCGGCCCCATCCTGCCGGCCCGTTCGATCTGGGAAGGTTTCTGCGCGGGTTCTGGGTGGACCCGCGCCGGCACCCGGACTTCGCGTGGCTGTTCGTCTCGCGCCTGTTCGTACTGATGGGCTTCTATACCGTGTTCAACTTCCTCCAGTACTTCCTCAAGGACTTCATGGGTATCGCCCGCTTCAAGGAGGCGACCGGGACCGTCAGCGCGGTCGTGGTGATCGGCGCGCTGGCCAGCGCGTTCATCGCCGGGTGGCTCTCTGACCGCGTGGGCAGGCGGGGCATCGTGTGCGCTTCCGCGGTGCTGATGGCCGCGCCGTGCCTGCTGTTTCTCACCGCGCCGAGCTTCCCGCTGCTGCTGGGCCTCTCGGCCGTCTTCGGCCTGGGCTATGGCGCGTTCATCAGTGTGGACTGGGCGCTGGCGACCGACGTGCTGCCGTCGCGGGAGACCGCGGCCGCCAAGGACATGGGAATCTGGGGCATCGCGACAACGCTTCCTCAAGTGCTGGCGCCGCTGCTCGGAGGCCCGCTGCTCGACAAGTTCAATCTGCGGGAACCGAATCTGGGCTATGTGGTGCTGCTGGTGGCCGGAGCGGTCTACCTGCTGATCGGCTCGGCGCTGATCTGGCGGATCCGGGGTGCGCGATGAAGTGCGCCGCGGTGCAACTCGACGCAGGAGGGCTGACCACCACGAGGGCCGTGCTGGCCGCCACCGCCCGGTTCGTCGAGGCGGCCGCCGGTGCCGGCGCGGGGTTGGTGATCTTCCCTGCACACACCGGCACGTTCTATGTGGCCGCTTCAATGGGCGTGGGCGATCCCTTTGTGGAGCCCTGGCCACAGGAGCACGCGGCGGAGGCGGCCGACGCAGCGGGCGAGTGGCTGCAGGCAGCGCGCCGCCTGGCGTCGGGGTATCACGTGACGCTGCTCCCGGGCACGGTGGTGTGGCCGACCGGCGTGCCGGCCCCGGGCGGCGGAGGCAGCACCGGGCCGCACGGCGGGCTACCCGGCAGCCGGCCACCCGACGGCTGGCATCACGCGGCGCCCCTCATCACGCCGGAGGGCAGGGTGGTGCGCTGGCAGGTCCAGACGCACCTCACCGCGGCAGAGCGGCGGCTGGGATGGGTGCCTGGGGATGACCTGCGGCCCGCCGACACCCCGGCCGGCCGGATCGGTGTTCTCATCGGGACCGATCTGTGGTACCCGGAAGCGGCGCGGATCCTGGCGCTGCAGGATGCGATCATTCTGGCGTGTCCTGTCGCGGTCTCTCATCCGTACGGGGAACGGCACCAGTGGCGAGGGCTCTGGCAGCAGGTTCAACAGAACCAGGTCTTCGGGGTAGAGGCCGGCCTGTGCGGAGCCGCGGCCGGCGTGCGCTGGCAGTCCCGTACCGCGGCGGTCGCGCCGGTGGAGATGACCGCCGGCGAGACGGGCTGGCTGGCCGTCCTGGACCGCGAGGGGGACTACCTGCTCACCACGGACCTCGACGCGGGAGCGCTGCAAGAGGTCGTGCGCGCCTACGACATCTTCTCCCAGCTCAACCCGGTGCTCTACGCCCGCTATCTGCCGGCGATCTACGAACGGTGGCGGGGTGAGTGATGGGCCTCAGCGCGCGGCTGCGTGAAGCCGCCTTTCGACACTGGCTCGGCTGGCGCACCCGGCCCGGCCTCATCCGCGCTGCGCTCGACCGGATGCGGCTCGAACGCACGGACAACTGCGCTTCGCTGCCGCCACACAGGGTGCGGGTCGCCGCGGTGCAGATGCGGCTGCGGCTCATCGGCGATGTGACCGAATACGCGCAGATGATTGCCTCGCGCGCGCGCGACGCCGCGGCCCTGGGCGCGCAGTTGATCGTCTTCCCGGAGGACAGCGGTACGCACCTGGCAGGGCTCCTGCCAGGGCTCGACAATCTGCCCGATGATGTCTCTCTCGCGCAGGCCACCGGCGCGGTGGCCGGGCCGGGCGTAAGGCCCTCCGAGATCCTGCGCTTCATCGGCCCGGCGATCCGGGTGGCATACACCGCGACCTTCTCGGAGGTGGCGCGCCGGCTGGGCGTCTACATCGCCACCGGAAGCGCGATGCTGCCGGACGAGCATGGGGCCGTGCTCAATGTCGGCTACCTCTTTGGTCCTGACGGAGCGCTGCTGGGGCAGCAGGTGAAGTGCCACCTGTTGCCGCTGGAAGCATCCTGGGGTCTGGAGGCAGGGGACGATCTGCGCATCGTGCGCACGCCGGTGGGCGCCCTGGGGTTCCCGATCTGCATGGACGCCACGTACTTCGAGACGTCGCGCATCCTGGCAGGCCTGGGAGCAGAGGTGATTATGATCCCGGCGTGCGACGTGCAGGAGGACCGAGCGGTCGGTGCGGCCCGCGCCAGCATCGGGGAGGCCCGTGGCGGCGCGGCCCCGGCCCCCTACAACGCATGGAAGGCGCTGCGCGGGCTGTGGCCGCGCGTGCAGGAGAGTCAAACCTACGGGGTGCACGCCGCGATGGTGGGCCGCTTTCTGGGAATGACTGTCACCGGCCGGAGCGCGGTCCTGGCCCCGGTCGAGTTGACCCCGGATGGGTCCGGCGTCCTTGCCCAGGCGGCGTCGTGGGATCAGGAGGAGATCGTGGTCGCCGACCTCGACTACGGGGCCCTCCGCGAACTGTGGCGCACATCGGATGTAGCCGAAGGGTTCAACCTGGCTCTCTACAGGAAGCACTTCCCGGGCGCCTACGAGGATTACATGCGGCGTCACGCCGGCGGAAGGAGGATCAGCGATGGAGATAGTGGGGCTGCGCGGTGAGAAGGTCCGGCTGGTCCCGGTGGACCGCTCGCTGCACTTCGACAACGCGCTGCGGTGGATGAACGATCCGGAGGTCACGCGGTATCTCAACCTCTCTACCGGCGTGACCCCGGGGATGGAGGAAGAGTGGATCCAGAGGGTGCAGAAGCGGGACAACGACTTCACCTGGGCGATCCACGACGAGCGCAACCGGCACATCGGCTTCACCGGCCTCCACGGCATAGACTGGAGGCAGCGGCGGGCCACAAGCGGCATCGTGATCGGAGACAAGGATGCCTGGGGCCAGGGTTACGCCACCGACGTGTTGCGGGTGCGCACGAAGTTCGCCTTCGAAACGCTCAACCTTCACCGGGTCGAGTCCGAGGCGCTCGCCGACAATCGGGCCAGCCAACAGGCATTGGAGAAGGCAGGCTACAAGCGCGAGGGTGTCTTCCGCAAGCGCATCTGGGCCGAAGGCCGGTGGCACGACACGATCCGGTACGCGATCCTCGACGAGGACTACTTCGCCGCGGCGGGTGCCGCGGCTCAGTGAGTTGGGCCGGGCTGGCCGGCCTCAGTGAGACCGGCCGGCCGGCCGCTAGAACCCGTGCCCCACGCCCTTGTGGCACGCGAAGCACAGTCTCGACGGCTGCGCGGCGTGCGGCTCGACGAGCGCCACCATGCGCGCGTGGCAGGCCTGGCAGTTCGCCTCGAGGACCTGCTGGTTCGAGGGCCTGATCCGGATCGCCTGGACGTCCTTGAACGTGAAGGCGTACGAGTGCAGGAAGCCGTTCCTTGCCTTGGCCAGGTACTTGGCCGCTAATCCCTTGGGCACATGACACTGGTTGCATGTAACGGTCCGGTGCGTCGCGACCGCCCAGGCGTCGTAGTTGTCGCGCATGATGTGGCAGTTGACGCAGGCGGCGGGATCGTCCAGCAGGTATGAGTAGCCCTTGCCGTAGACGAACGTGTAGGTGCCCAGGCCGAGAACACCGCCGGCCAGGAAGGCCAGCGCCAATCCGGTTACTGCCCAGGGACGCACGGTTTCCCCCTAGCGCTTCGGTCGGGGTGCTTTGAGCGCGGCGATCTCGGCGTGCCGGGCGCGGTCAATCGCGTCGCCCAGGATCCGGACGGCCTCCTGCGGGCTGTGGAAGCCCATGCTGTTCTCTGCGCTGATGAAGTCCCAGCGGATCTGCGCCTTGCGGTGTAGCCCGCGGGCTCCGGCCAGGTCCTTATCCGTGACGCCCTCGGCCATCGCCTTCTCTATCGCGGCCATGGCGTCAACGATCGCCCGTTCCGCCTGGGTCAACAACTGGTAGGTCCGGTCCTGGGCCTCCAGAACGCGCGCGCGCATCTCGGCTTCGGACTGGCGGTGGCAGGTCGTGCAGACGTTCTGCACGTTCTCCAGGGGCGAGCGGATCCAGTGGTCGGTGACCTTGACCGACCCCACCCTCTTGTAGGGCATGTGACAGTCCGCGCAGCCGACGCCTGAGCGGGCGTGGTTCCCGCTGGACCACAGCTCGAACTCGGGGTGCTGGACCTTGACCATCGGCGCCCTGGTGATCTTGTGCTCCCAGTCGGAGAACTTGATCTCGTCGTAGTAGGCCTCAATGTTCTCGATCTTCAAGCCCTTGGCCCACGGGAACACCAGGTACTTCTCGGTCTTGCCGCGGAAGTAGTACTCCACGTGGCACTGTGCGCACACGTAGGTCCGCATCTCCTGCCTGGAAGCCGCGCCCACGTCAATCCCCCGGGTCTTCATCGCCTCGACGAACGCCGGCCGGGTCACGCGAAGGGCCATCGTTCTGGCGTCGTGGCAGTCTGCGCAGGAGATCGCGTGCTTGATCTTGTTCTTCTCGATCAGTTCCTTCATCGGGGTGGCATAGAACTGGGCCGCGCCGAGGGACTTCATCAGGCGGGGCACGTCGCTTGACTTGCAGGTCATGCAGGTGCCCGGCTTCTCATCGCCGAGCCGCTTAGTCTCCTGCACGGCCTTCAGTGCCTGGAGGTGTCCCTGCTCCTCGCGGTACTCAACGCTGAACGCGTTTCCGGCGAAGATCCTGGCGAGGTCGGGGTACTTGTCGAGCTTGGAAAATGCTTCTGATCCGCCGTACCGCCCGTAGGCGCTGTACTTCACGAGCTCGGAGGTCCGGACCGTCTTGAGGTACGCCCCGTACTGGTCCGGGAAGTTGCGGCCCCAGACCGCGGGGTCCGGCTCGTCCTCAGCGACGTCAACGACCTTGAAGTAGGTCAGGCGGGCTTCCTGCTGCCGTACAACGATCGTCACAAGCAGCGCTGCTATGCCCGCGGCGACGACAACCCCCAGGGCCACGATCACCAGGTAACGGATGCGCACCACTGATCGCCCCTTTCCCACTGATGGCGGTCCATGTACAACCTTCTTCCGCGGCCGCGGATCACCTCCCTGGAGGAATACCGCACCGCTTTGGGAAAGGGATTCATGACGGCCATGTCCAGCCACTTCACCGCCATCGGCTTCCCCGTGCGCGAGGTGCGCGAGTATTGGGCGCTCGCGCAGCGGGCCGCGCAGGCCGGCAACCGCATCGCAAGCGAAGGCGGGCATACGCTGGTGCGGTGGGCTCCGGGTGGGGGGCCCGAGATCTGGGCGCAGACCAACGAGGCGGGGGAGGCATTGATCGCCACTCCGTTCTTCGCCGGCGACGACAGTTGCCGCATCGCGCTGACCGGCGCCGGCCCTTCCGACTACGACGGCTTTGAAGGCTGGATTGACGGCTGGCTCAATCCCACCGAGGAAGACGAGCCGTACTCCGGGGTCTTCCCGCTGCGGGTTGATCTGGTGAACTACCTTGCCATCAAGCAGCACCTGCACCCGGAGAACGTTATCACGATACGCCTCGCCGTGATCCTGCACGAGGCCACGCTGTACGCGGATGCGCGCGCCTACGAGGCGGTCAGGGAGCACTCGTACCGCCCCCCGGTGCAGTCGTTCGCATCGAGCATCCACCACGGCGCGGACGAGCCCTCCGGCGACGCCGACGCGACGGCCCTTGTCACGGGGTACGTCACCGAGTCACACGAGCTGACCAACGTGGCCACCGGCGAGCGGTTCTGGTGGATGCGTATCGCCACGGCCGGGGCCACCCTCTCGCTGGTGGCCGACCGCGGGGTCCTGCCGGCCGATCCCCGGGCCGGCGAGGTGCTCTCAGGGAGTGGATGGGTGCTCGGAGAAGCGCTACCCTAGGATGATCTCCTCGTCCACCCTCCGGTAGTCGTACAGCTCCTGGGGAGAGAACCACATCCCGATCTCCGCCTCGGCTTCCTCGAGCGTCCCCGAGGCGTGGACCAGGTTGCGCACCGGGCGCTTCTGGAGGTTCGCAACAGCAGGGGAGTCGGCGGACAGATCGCCCCTGATAGTTCCCGGCGCGGCCCGGTAGGGCAGCGTGTCGCCGACCATCTTTCGGACTACCGAGACGGCATGCGTTCCCTGCAGCACGAACGCGACCACCGGAGCGGACGCGACGAACTCGATCAGCCACTGCCGCACCTTCTGCCCGATGGCCAGGGGGTCATCGGTGCCCGCCTCGCGACGGACGTCCAGTCCTGCGGCCTCAAACGCCTCGCGCGTCTTGCCGCCAATGGTGCGCAGGAATCCCTCGTCCGATGGGTAGTGGCGCTCCAACATATCGGGCGTCGCCCGCATCATCTTCAGGCCGATCACCTTCAACCCCGCACCCTCAAACCGCCCCACGATCTTCCCGATCAGCCCGCGCTGGACGCCGTCCGGTTTCAGGAAGACGAGGGTGCGTTCGTATCGTGCATCTGGCATGCTCCACCTCCATACGGTCGCGGCGGGGCGTTCCCGCCTGTATAATGTTACTCACCCGTGAGCCACAAGCAAAGAGCTGCAATCTGGTCGGCAACAGTTGCGGTGGTGCTCGCCGCGGGAATGGTCGCGTGGCGTGACGCCGGCCCCCAGATGGGGCAGACCGGTGTGGGAGCGATGGCGCCGCCCGAGGCGCCGGCGCTGCCCGAAGCGCAGCGTACCTTCATCCCCGGCGCCGACGGAGAGACGCCGTTCCTGGTCGTGATCGAAAACGCCCCGCAGGCCCGGCCGCAGTCGGGGCTGGCCGACGCGTGCCTGGTCTACGCTCTTCCAACCGAGGCGCGCATCACGCGCTTCCTGGCCTCCTACTGCGGGGACCCCCCCACGGCAATCGGGCCGGTGCGCAGCGTGCGGCAATACATGCTGGAGATCGCCTCGGACCTGGGCGCGATTCTGGTACACGCCGGCCACAGCGCGGAAGCGCTGGCGTCAATTCGGGCGCAGAAGTTCCCGGTCATCAACGAGTTCTGGGCATCGGGGCCGTTCTGGCGCGACCCTGCGCGCAAGATGCCCCACAACCTCTACACGCGGCTTGACCGCCTGCGCGCAGAACTACGAAGGAAGCCTCTGAGCGCCCGGCCCGGCAGTGTGCCCTACTCCATGGAGGTCGCGCCTCAGTTGGTGCTACCCGGCGCCACGCCTTCTGATGTGGTCGTGCTCGACTACGGGCCGCCCTACGCGGTCCGCTACCGCTACGATGCCGGGCGGCGTCGGTATCTACGCGACCAGGACGGCCGCCCTCACCTGGATGCGGACGGCAGGCAGATCGCGCCGGCATCGGTATTGGTCGCGTTCGTGCAGTGGCGAGACGTGATGGAGCAGGGAGCCCCGAGCAGCAAGATCACCCTGATCGGCACAGGGCGCCTCGCCATCATCACCGAAGGCCGCCTCGTGGAGGGAACCTGGCGGAGGTCCAAGGACAGGTCGCTGGCGCTTCAGACCGCAGGCGGCGGTCCCGTGGTGCTGCCCCAGGGGCCGGTGTGGGTTGAGCTATTTCCGGTGGATCGGCCCTTTGCTGCTAGCACGGGCTCACCGGGGGCTGGACCCAGCTCCAGATAGCCTCCAGCAGCGCTTGTAGCTCGGCCACACTCCGGACGGCATGCCTGGCAGCGGTGGGATAGGGACCGGCGCCCACCTTGATCGTAACGCCATCGTCCGCAAGAGCCATGAAGGCGTCCTCATCCGTGCGGTCGTCCCCTGCGTAGAGCACGGCGCACCGCGTGCGCCAATCCTTGCCCAGGACGTGCTCCAGCAGCCACAGGGCGGCCTGTCCCTTGTCCCAATCTACCGCCGGCCGGATCTCTATCGCCATCTTCCCGCGCCGGAGCACAAGCTTCCCGGGGGGCACGCGCCCGACCTCCTCCAGCACGGCTTGGCGGATGGTCTCGATTTGGTCGCGCTGGACCACACGGTGGTAGACGGTGGCGGTGAGACCCCTATCCTCAACGGTGGCGCCTTGCACGCCCCGCAGCCGGATCCTCAGTCGCTGACTGCAGGACGCGATGAGGGCCCGAACCTCCGCGGTCTGCCGCCGCTCGGACCTCCAGCCCGGACCGGCGATCTCGAAGCCAAGGCTGCCCACATAAGTAATGCCCGTCAGGCCCATACGCTCCCTCAGGTCGTCCAGGGCACGATCGCTGATGACGGCTACGAGGCACCTCGGACGCTGAGCCAGACGTGCCAGGACCGCGCGCGCCAGCGGAGGCGGGCTCGCATCATCCGGGCGGTCTGAGATCGGGGCAAGGGTCCCATCGAAGTCCACGAGCACCGCCAGGTGATCACGTGCCGTGACTTGCTGCCGGATCTGCTCCATGTCCGCGAACACGGATCTGGTTGCCGCCCTGGTGGCCAGCATGCGCGCCGCGGCGCGGAAGTGCTGCTCCATCCAGTGATAGACGTCGTGCTGCTGCAGGTGGCCCCGCATGTGCCGCATGCGTTCCTGGCGCTCTGCCGGCGGCATGCTCAGTGCCCGTTGCAGTGCTTCGGCGACGCCCTCGGAATCAAACGGGTTGATCGTGAGCGACCAGGGCGCCTCGTCCGCGGCTCCGGCCAGCTCGCTTAGAACCAGCACCCCGCGGCCGTCCACCTGTGAAGCTATGAACTCCTTGGCGACCAAGTTCATCCCATCCTGGAGGGAGGTCACCATGCAGACGTCGGCCATCCGGTAGAGCGCCGCCATCCCTGCGGCGGGCAGAGGGCGGGGAATGTGAACTATGGGCTGCCAGGTCTCTGTTCCGTAGAGCGAGTTGATCCGCTCGATCTCAGCCTCAACGTGGTTCTGCAGGTCGCGGTAGGCCTTGATCCGCGTACGGCTGGGCTGGGACTTCTGAATGAAGATGAACCGGCCGCGAACACCCGGCTCCTGCTGGAAGAGCACCTCTATGGCACGCAGCCGTTCGGGGATCCCCTTGGTATAGTCAAGCCGATCAACGCCAACCCCGATGAACCGATCGGCCAGGCGGAAGCGATGGCGCAACCGGGCCATCCACCGCTCACATTCCTGCGATTCCGCCATCCGTCCCCATCTGTCCTGATCTATGCTGATGGGAAACGCCTGCACTTTGGTGTAACGCCCGCGGTACTCGACAAGACCTTCGTCTCGGCTCACCTCGGCACCCAGCTCGCGCTCGGCACAGTCGAGGAAGTTGTCCGCGTGGCGCGGGAGGTGGAATCCCAACAGGTCGTTGGCGAGCAGGCCCTCGATCAGTTCGGTGCTCTGAGGGCAGATCCGGAACACGTCCCAGGCCGGCCAGGGGATGTGCCAGAAGTGGGACAGGAAGAGGTCCGGGCGGTCCCGGCGCAGGTAGAGAGGGCAAAGCGCAAGATGGTAGTCGTGGATCCAGACCAGGGCATCACCGGATACCATGCTCGAGGTCGCGTCCGCGAAACGCCGGTTAACGGTCTGATACGCGGTCCAATTCCGGCGGACGAACCGGGCCTTCTCCACGGCCAGATGGAAGAGCGGCCAAATGGACTGATTCGCGTAGCCACGGTAGAACTGCTCCACCTCGTCGCCGGTCAGGCGCACTCGCCGCAGGGCATAGCGCGGAGCTTCGGGTGGAACCTGAATGCAGTCGTGGGCGTCAACAACCTCGAAGTCGGCCTCGCCGCTCCCCCAGGCGATCCACACGCCGCCGGTGGCCTGCAGGACCGGATCGAGCGCGGCCACGAGCCCCCCGACCGGGCTTTCCACCTCGAGGCCACGCCTGCCCCGGCGATGAGCGTACGGCTCACGGTTGCTGACAACGATCAGTTGCCGCCCGCCCAGCAGTTCTGGCATGGCGCGTTGGGCCTGAGCGGTTCTTGAGGCCCTCTCGACCATGACCCTATTCACCTGCGGGAGATAGGGGCGCCCGGCATCGCGCGATTTCGGCGCCGATCAGCAGGATGGTCGCCGTGACGTACGTCCACAGTAGGAAGATGACGACCCCGGCCATGGAGCCGTACACGAGCTGGTACTGGGCGAACAGCGCGAGGCCCCAGAACGCGGCGTGCCTCGCCACTTCAAACAGAACGGCGGCGATGAGCGCGGCGGCCTCCCGGGCCGGGCCGGCCAGCACGAGGTCGTGAAGCCGTCCTGAGAGAGGGATCCGCCACCCCAGCCCCGCCAGGATGGACAGGCCCACGGAGATGATGGCCAGAGCGCCCAGGACTCCGGCAAGCGCCAGGGTCGTCCCGGCCTCGAGCAACTTCCTCTGCCAGAACGGACGGCTCCGCTTCACGTCCCAGATCCGGTTTAGAGTGTGGCGCACCGCGCCGACCGCCGCGGATGACGACCACAGATAGGCGAAAGCCGCCACTACCCCGACCGGGCCGCGCAGTCGAATGGCCTCCCGCACGTTCTCGAGAATCACCGCGTGTGCCCTCGGTGGGAGATAGGCACGCAACGTTTCCTGGATCGCGGATTGAACCCGCTCGTGCTCCAGGAAGTGCGTCGAGACCGCGAACGGGCAGTCGTCTTCGAGAAAGCTGTCATACGTCGCGCGGATGAGACCCACTAGAGTCCTATCGCGCAGCCGTCCACGCGCGGATCCGAGGCGCCCAGGTATGCCCCGCGCGTGTGGTCTACCAGAATCGCCTGGGCCCCGCCGCCGCCTTCGGGCGAGGCCGCGAGGAGGACACGGTGGCCCCTCCGTTCCAGCTCGATGAGGGTCTCCGGAGGGAAGCCCTCCTCGACGCGCAACTCGAACTGCGACCCGAGCGTCGCCGGATCGGTGCCTGGGAAGCTGTGCCAGCGCGGGGCCTCGACCGCCTGCTGCGGGCTCATCCCGGACTCGACCAGGTTGAGAAGGATCTGCAGGCACCACTGCGGCTGCGCGTCCCCGCCGGGTGTGCCCCAGGCCAGCCAGGGCATTCCACCGCGAAACGCCATGTAGGGGGTCAGAGTGTGCATCGTTCGCTTGCCGGGCGCGATGCGGTTGGGGTGCCCGGCTTCCAGGGTGAACCCGCGGCCTGCGCGGTTGTTTAGCAGGATGCCGGTTCCCTCAACGATCTCGCCGCAGCCAAAGGCAGCCGACAGACTCGTGATGTACGAGACGAGGTTTCCCTCACAGTCGGCCACGCAGAAGTAGGTTGTGTTTCCTGACTCCTCGGCGGGCAGGCCGCCCGCGCGGGCCTGCGCAGCCTGGCTCCCGTGGACTTCCTCTCGCCGGCGGGCCGCGTACCCTTTGTCGAGCAGCGCGCCGACCGGGTTGCGGACGAGCAGCGGGTCTCCCAGGTAGGCCAGGCGGTCGGCATAGGCGATCTTCTTGGCCTCTACGGCCCTGTGGATGGCGTCGGGCGAATCCCAGCGCCCGGGCTCAAAACCCTCAAGGATGTTCAACATCTCGAGCAGCAGGATCCCCTGTGACGGAGGCGCAGTTGCGTAGACGGTCAGGCCGCGGAACGTGGTGCTTGGGGGCTCGTGCACATCCACGGCGTACCCGGCGAAGTCGCCGGCGGAGAGCAATCCTCCGTGGGCGCGGCTGTACGCGCCGATTGCCTCGGCGATCGGCCCTTCGTAGAACGCCTCAGAACCGCCTGCGGCCACCATCCGCAGCGATGCGCCGAGATCGCGCTGGACAAGGATCTCGCCTTCCTCCAGGGGCCTGCCGCGAGGCAGGAACACTGCCGACGAGGAGGGATACTGGGCGATCACGGGCGTGGCTTCGCTGTACCAGAGGGCGACCTTCCGCGTCACCGGCACACCCTCTTCGGCATAGCGGATCGCCGGCTCCAGAAGTCTGCGGAGGGAGAACCGGCCGCTGCCCCATCGGGTCAGGGCCTCATCCATCGCTCGAACCGCTCCGGGCACCGAGACCGCCAGCATACCCCGGAGTGGCATCCTCAAATGGCCCTGCCTGACGAAGAACTCGCGCAACGCGCCCGCGGGCGCGGGGCCGCTGCCGTTGAGCCCCCAGACGCGCCCCTTGGGCTTGTAGTAGACCAGCATGAAGGTGTCGCCGCCGAGCCCGCTCATCATCGGTTGTGCCACGCCCAGCACCGCCGCCGCGGCCACCGCGGCGTCCACGGCGTTGCCCCGGCCTGCCAGAACCTCCAGGCCCGCAGCCGTCGCGAGCGGGTGACCCGTCGCGATGGCCGCGCGTCGCGCGATCACGGTCGAGCGTCCCGTACGCATGGTCACCAATCCCTCACCGGGCGATTCACCCTGGGCGCCGGGCACTCCTGCGATCGGGCACTCGTGTGGAGGCCACTCGCGCGGAAGCCACTCGTGCGAAGGGAGCAAGCGCGCCGAAGTCGAACTGCGCATCCAATGGCGCGGCTCTACTGCCTGACAGCCGGAATCGTTCTTCTACTGCTGGGGTCCCTCGCCCAGGGGTCCAGACCCTTCCACGTGGTCAGCGGCGCGGTGCTGGTCTGTCTGGGCGCGGCTGGCTGGGGAGTCCGGATGGCGGCGCAGACCGCGGGGCTGGTCTACACCCTCGCGGCGCTCCTCGGGTTTCTCAGCACGCTCCTGATGGGAGGCAGGATCCCGGTAGTGGGCACCCAGGCGGTCGGCCTCTATGACCTGGCGTACCTGGCTATCGGCGGGATGGGCCTCTGGACCGGCTTCCGCGCGCAAAGGGGCAGAGGTGACGCAGCGGGCAGGCCGGGCACAACGGCTGCCGCGCCCGGCAGATCTCCCGACCCAGATAGATAGCCCGTAGCGAGAAGTCCGACCACTGGCCGCGATCCAGAAGCCGCATCAGGTCCTGCTCGATCTTCGCAGGATCGTCGTGCGCGGTGAAGCCAAGGCGCCGGCTGATGCGCCGCACGTGCGTATCTACTACGACGCCGGGCACGCCGAAGACCCCGCCGAGGATCACGTTTGCGGTCTTGCGCCCTACGCCCGGGAGTTCCAGCAGTTCCTCCATAGTCCGTGGCACAACACCGCCGAACTTCTCGTCCAGCATCCTGGCCATGCGCGCGATCGCACGCGCCTTCTGCCTGTAGAAGCCCGTTGGGTGGACCAGCGCCTCCAGTTCGGATTGGTCTGCGGAGGCGAACTCCGCCGCCGTCCGGTATCGGGCGAACAGCGCGGGCGTAACCCTGTTGACCTGATCGTCGGTGCACTGCGCCGATAGTATCGTCGCCACCAGCAACTGCAGCGGGTTGTGGTGCCGAAGCGGCAGGCGGGTCACCGGGTAGCGCTCGCCCAGGATAGCTGCGATCTTGGTGGCGCGGCGCCGGAGGGCAGTCAGTGTTGCGAGCCGCTGTGGCATGACCGCGTGCCGATTCGCCGGCGCATCGGATCGTTCCTGCCGCAGGGTGTTGCGCCGACGGGAGGTCTGTTGAAGGCGGACGGTGTATAGAGTGCTGCAACAGGGCGGCTTCCGGATAGCGCCGAACACCCGCACGAGAGGAGTCCCAGATGCCCGACACCGACCGCGTCACCCGCACGCGTGCCCAGATGAGATCTGCCGGGGTGGACCTGCTGAGTTTGCCGCCGGGCGACGACATGTACTACCTGCTCGGCTTCACCCCGCATGCGGACGAGCGGCCGTGCTACCTCTTCCTGACAGGTAACGACGCGATATTCCTCGTGCCCGAACTCAACGCCGGGGAGGCGCGCGCACACGTTGACCCGCCCTTCCTCACCTACACCGATGCCGAGGGCCCCGGGACGGTGCTGCGCGAGGCGCACAACCGGCTGGGCGATCCTGAACGCATCTGCGTCGGCGACACGATGCGGGCCGACTTCCTGTTGCTGCTCCAGGAGCGGTGGACAAAGAGCGTCTTTGCTTCCGGCGCTGAGGTGATGGCGCCGGTGCGCATGATCAAGACATCCGAGGAGATCGCGCTGATGCGCCGGTCCGCGGCCGCGGCAGACGTGGCCGTGGACGCGGCCTTCGCGGCCTGCCGTCCGGGCACAACAGAGACCGCAGTCGCCCGAGCGGTCGCGGGCGCGTTCGCCGAGCAGGAGGTGTCGCAGCCCGGGATGGCGATCGTGGGAAGCGGGCCGAACTCTGCCTACCCCCACCACCGGTCGGGCAGCCGGGGCCTGCGGGAAGGCGAGCCAGTCCTGGTGGACCTGGGCGGCCGCCTCGAGGGCTACATGTCGGACATCACCCGCATGGCGTACATCGGCGAGCCCTCGGCGCGCTACCGCGAGGTGCACGCGATCGTCGAGCACGCGGTGCGCGCGGGAATGGTCGCGGTCAGACCCGGCACCCCGCTCTCAGCCGTTGACAGGGCGGCGCGCGCGGTGATCGAGAGTGCCGGCTACGGAAGGCAGTTCACCCACCGCACCGGCCACGGCATCGGGCTAACCGGTCATGAACCGCCCTCGGTCACGCACACCAACGATCTACCGGTGCAGGAAGGGATGATGTTCAGTGTCGAGCCGGGGATCTATCTCGAAGGCGAGTTCGGGGTCCGCCTGGAGGAGATCGTGGTCGTGACCGCGCGGGGCGCGGAACGGCTGAGCATGCTGCCGCGCGAGGTGCGGGTGCTGCCGGCTTGAACCCGCGTATCCTGGCACCGGGTCCGCTCCTGGTACCGGGCCTGCTCCTGGCCGGGCTGACCCTCGCCGTCATCGCCGCCTGCATCCCCACGGGCACGAGCGCCCTTGCCGGATCGCGCGCACAACCGCAGGAGGCCTTCTACCCTTCGTACGAGCAGATCGTCGCCCGCCTGTCGCGGCTGCAGGCCGGCCTTCCGGATATCGTGCAGGTGCGCGAGATAGGGCAGAGCTCCCACGGCAAGCCGATCCTCGCGGTCAAGATCTCGGACAACGCGACGCGCGAGGAAGATGAACCGGCCTGGCTGTTCCTGAGCGTCGTCCACGGCCGAGAACCGCTGGGGCTCAAGATCACGCTCGGGCTCATACACGATCTGACACGCGGCTACGGAGTTGACCAGGAGATCACCGATTGGATCAACGCCTACGAGATCTGGTTCGTGCCGGTGCAGAACGTGTACGGGTACGAGACAAACCGACGAAAGAACGGCGATAACCCCGGTGTGGACCTGAACCGCAACTACGACTTCCGCTGGGATCGGTGCGTCGTATACCAGCCGCAGTGCATTGACCCGGCGTCGTCGTACTACGCAGGTGTTGCGCCGTTCTCAGAGCCCGAGACACGGGCGGTGCGCGACCTGGCCCTGGAGCAGCGGCCGCGCTTCGGCGTGGACTTCCACCAGGGCAACCCGTACCCGCAGAGTGAGATCATGCGGCCCTGGAGTACAGGCCGGGCAGAGGACCGCGTGCTTCCGCCTCCGGACCAGGGCACGCTGCTGGTTGTGGCAGGCGAGTTGGGCCGGTGGATTGCCGACGCCAGGCAACAGGGCGGCTTCTGCCGATCGGACTCACCGATCTTTGACCCCGCGGTGTGCCGGGCTCCCCAGATGTCGCTGCTGGCGCCGATGGGCCAGTCATCGAACTGGCACCACGCCACCTCGGGTACGTTCCACTACGTCATCGAGATCTCGCAGCGCCTCTACAACGACCGGTACTTCTATACCCCAGACCCAGCCGACGACGACCTGCGCTCGCTGCAGCAGGCCGAGGAGTACATCCGCACTCACACCACCGCGCTGCGGGAATGGCTGCGGTGGTTCCTGCGCGGCAGGGAAGGCGAGGACTTCATCTATCGCGCGCTGCCCCCAAGAACGCCATGACGGATTCCAGAACATCGAACCCGGACGCGCACGCCGCAGCCATCCGCGATCAGTTCCTTCTTCGCCGGGACGTGATCTTCCTCAATCACGGCTCGTTCGGCGCCTGCCCAAAGCCCGTTTTCGAAGCGTACCAGCACTGGCAGCGCGAGCTGGAAAGCCAGCCGGTGGAGTTCTTCGCGCGGCGGGCAAGTGACCTGATGCGATGGGCGCGCGCGTCGCTTGGAGAGTACATCGGCGCGGATCCCAACGACCTGGTCTATGTGCCCAACGCGACCACCGGGCTCAACATCGTGGCCCGCTCTCTGCGGCTCAACCCCGGGGACGAGGTGCTGACCACCGACCACGAGTATGGAGCGCTTGACCGCACCTGGCAGTTTATCTGCGAGAGACAGAAGGCGGTGTGCGTGCGGGCGCCGGTGCCCCTGCCGGTCACCTCCCAGGAAGAGGTCGTGGAGGCGGTCTGGTCACGCGTGACGCCCAGGACCCGGGTTCTGTTCGCCAGCCACATCACCCCGCCCACCGCATTGATTCTCCCTGTTGGGGAACTGGTCCGCCGCGCCCGGGCCGAGGGCATCCTCTCCGTGATAGACGGCGCCCACGCGCCGGGGCAGATCCCTCTTGACCTTGAATCGCTGGGCGCCGACTTCTACGCGGGCAACTGCCACAAGTGGATGTGCGCGCCCAAGGGCTCGGCGTTCCTGTATGCGAGGAGAGAGGCCCAGCGGCTGCTCGAGCCGCTGGTCGTGAGCTGGGGGTGGCGGTCCGACAAGCCGGGACCGTCCCGGTTCATAGACGAGCACGAGTACCAGGGGACGCGCGATCTGGCGGCCTTCCTGGCCGTGCCCTCTGCGATCGAGTTCTTCAGGGAGCACGACTGGGACGCGGTGCGGCAGGAGTGCCACGCCACGGCCAAAGGCGCGCGTCGGGCGATCGAGGCGCTGACCGGGTTGCCGCCGATCTGCCCAGACACGCGACCGGACGGCAGCCCATGGTTCGCCCAGATGGCGAGCGCGCTTCTGCCTCCCTGCGACCCGGAGGCGTTCCAGCAACGGTTGCGCGAGGAGTTCAGGATCGAGGTGCCGGTGTGGAACTGGAACGGCCGGCCGCTGCTGCGTGTGTCGGTCCAGGGGTACAATACGCGGGCCGACGTTGACGCGCTGATCACTGCTTTGATCCGGGCGGTCGGGGCGCTACGCCCGTAGCTTCTGACCGGCGTGCAGTACGGCGATCCCGCCGGTGAGCAGCCGATACCGGACCTCCTGGAATCCTGCCTCCCGCATGAGGCCGGCCAGCGTCTCGGGGTCCATCCACTGGCGGACCGAGTCGTGCAGGTACTGGTAGGCGTCGCGCCGTCCCGAGAGCCGGCCGCCCAGAAGCGGGATGATCGTCCTGGAATACAGGTCGTAGGCCGCCCGCAGCCACGACGCCCCCGGCCGTCCAAACTCGAGCACCACAACCCGGCCTCCTGGCCGTAGCACCCGATGGGCTTCCCGAAGCGCTCCTGATGGGGACGCAACATTCCGGATCCCAAAGGCAAATGACACCGCGTCAGTGGACCCGTCGGCCAGCGGGAGCGCCTCGGCATCCGCGCAGACGAGCAAGGCCCTGGCGCCCGACCCAGATGGCGCCGGGCATGCTTCATCCGCCAACCCTGCTGCCCGGCGCAGGCGCCTGGCGGCCACCGCGAGCATTCCCGGCGCAAAGTCCACGCCTATCGCGCGCCCCGAAGGGCCGACCTCGCGCGAGCAAAGCAGCACCAGGTCCGCGGTCCCGCAGCACACGTCGAGCGCCACGCCGCCCGGAGGGAGGCCGGCAGCCTGCACGGCCGCCCGCTTCCAGAGGACGTGCAGGCCCCCGCTCAGCACGTGGTTCAGCAGATCGTAGCGGCCGGAGATCCGGTGAAAGGCGTCCCTGACCCACGTGCGCCGCTCTGTTGGCGGCGCAGCCCCATTCCCGAACTTCTCGCGCAGCGCCCGGCGGATCAACTTGCCGGACGGAGATCGCGGGAGTTCGTCCACCAGCCAGATTCGCTTCGGCACCTTGTACCGGGCCAGGCGCGCAGCGCAGAAGGCGCGCACATCCTCTTCGTCGAGGGAGGCGCCGCGCCGCACTGTGACCGCCGCTGCCACGGCCTGCCCCCATTCCGGATCCGGAAGGCCGAAGGCGCCCGCGTCCTCCACATCAGGATGGCCGCCCAGGACCCTCTCCACCTCCGCCGGATAGACGTTCTCGCCGCCTGAGATCACAAGGTCGTCCCTGCGGTCCGAGATGAAGAGGTAGCCGTCGCCATCCAGGTATCCCATGTCGCCGGTGCTCAGCCATCCGTCCTTCAGTACACGCGCGGTTTCTTCAGGCCGGCCGAAGTAGCCGGCCGTGACCGTGGGGCCACGCACCAGGATCTCGCCGTCCTCAATCTTGATCTCAGTGGGAAAGAGTGCCTTCCCGGCCGATCCGGGTCTTTGCGGCAGGTCCCCCGGCGGCAGCGTCGCCACCTGAGATGCCGCCTCGGTAAGCCCGTAGGTCGGGGCCACCGGCACACCGCGCCGCAGGCACTCCTCGATCAGATCGAGCGGGGCCGGGCCGCCTCCCAGCAGCACGCACCGCAGGGTCGGTGGATACGGCCGATCGCCCCGCTCGTCCAGCATGCGCTGCAGCATGGTGCTGACCACCGAGACGATGGTCACCGCTCCGGCATCAATCTCACGGTTGACCTCTCCTGGATCGAAGGCCTCGTGCACCACCGCGGGTATGCCGTAGATCACGCTGCGCCACAGGATCGCCAACCCCCCCACGTGATAGAGCGGCAGCGGGGCCAGCCAGCAGTCGTCGTTGCGGAGCCCGAGATTGAAGGCCGAGCCGACCGCGCTCCACCAGTGGTTGCCGAAGGTCAGCACGACACCCTTGGGCCGCCCGGTAGTGGCCGAGGTGTAGATGATTCCCTGCACATCTGAAAGCGTAATGTCGTCGCGCAGGGGCGCGTCTGCCTCGGGTAGTACGGCCAGTTCCTCGATCGTGAGGATCCGGACGCCGGTTCCCGTGGCCCGAGCATTCGCCTCGTCGCAGATCGCCAGCGCAGGCCGCGCGTCCTGAAGGCACCACGCCACCTCAGCCGGGGCCATGCGCGTATTGACCGGAACCATCACCGCGCCCAGCCGGGCCAGCGCGTGAGTGAGCACTGCGAAATGCACACCGCCTCCAAGCACGAGCGCCACGCGCGCCCCCGCGGCCATACCCAGGCCTGCGAGCTGCCGCGCGGCACGGTCCGCTCGGCAGTCTAGATCCTCGAACGTCAGCCGATCACCGCCGGCCGCCACGGCCAGGCGCCGAGGAAACGCGCGCGCCCGCGCCCGGAGCCAGTCGGGCAGGGTCTCAGCCGACGACATCAACGAGGCCTCTAAGCGCTTCACAGTCCTCGCACCCGGCGATCCCCCGCGGCGGCGTGCTCCTGGACAGCACCTTGCGCACCTCTTCCAGCAGCGGGGGGATGATCCGGTCGGCGCGCAACTCCACCGACCGGTGCGCCGCGATGAAACCCAACGCCGCGCCGCGGTCGCGCAGAGGCGGCCGGGCGGCATCGGGCTCCATGTAGATTAGTGACAGGCCTGAGACAGGCTTGAAGCCGATGCGCTCGGCTATGTAGGCGTAGCTATTGAGCTGTATCTTGTAGGTCTCGAACAGCTCTTCCTGGACCTGCGTGATGCGCGCGGTCTTGTAGTCCACGATGTGATAGGAGCCGTCGCGGAGCTTGAATACATCGTCGGGGGAGCCCGTGAGTATGATCCCGGTCGGCGGATGCGTGATCCTGTATCTGCTCCAGTGGAGAAGCCCGCCGTTCTTCACATAGTCAACCACCCGCCCGATCTTCGGATACCAGTCGGGCAGCCTGCCGTGCCGGTCGAAGAACCCGTGCACCGTGCGCTTGGTAAAGGAGTCAATGACGCTGAAGATCCCGGGAAACGGCATCTGATAGGGCAGGGTGCATTTGTGCTGGATCCAGAAGCAGCGGGGGCAGAACCCATCTAGTACGCCGGCCAGACTCCTTCCCGAGATTACGATCTCACTAGCGCCCCTCACCGCAAATCACCTCCTCATGAACCCCGCAGGAGGCTGGCTGCCAGCAGCGCCCCGTAGACAAGAAGCAGCCGCGCGGTCCGCTTCAGCGCCTCGACAAGAGCCGCGGCGGCGTCGTGCCGCAGCACGGTTCGCACCAGCCCCACCATTGTGGGCGCCGCCAGCCAGGGTAGCCAGAACCACGGTCCGAGCAGCCCTGCCAGGCGCATCACCGCAGGCGCAGCCATGGCTCCGGCCAGGCAGAAGACGTACTGCGCGCGGGTGGCGCGCGGACCCAACCTTACCGCGAGCGTCCGCTTTCCGGCCGCGCGGTCGGTGTCAATGTCGCGCAGGTTGTTGAGCACCAGGATGGCAGAGGCCAGCAACCCCACCGGCACCGAGGCGGCCACCGCCACTGCGCGTATCTCTCCACTCTGCACGTAGTCGCTGCCTACGACGGCCACAACCCCGAAGAAGAGGAACACAAACAGGTCCCCCAGCCCGCGGTAGCCCAGACGCAGGGGACTCGCAGTATACGCCAGGGCAGCGGCTATGGAGGCCAGCCCCACCACCAGCAGCGGCCATCCCCGCAGCACCACCAGGTAGATGCCGGCGGCCGCTGCGACACCAAGACACAGGTAGGCGCCGACAAGCACCTGCCGCGCCGAAAGCAGGCCGGCCTGGGTAGCACGTGCGGGCCCCAGGCGGCCTGCGGTGTCGGCCCCCTGTAGGAAGTCGAGCGCGTCGTTGTGCAAGTTCGCGGCGATCTGGATGCTGACGGCGGCAATCAGCGCGGCAAACGCGGGCAACGGCGCGAACATCCCGTCCCCGGCCGCGGCAGCCGTACCGACCAGCACCGGGGCCACTGCCGCGGTGAGCGTGGGCACACGAGCGGCGAGCACCCAGGCCCGCCACGGGCCGGCCGCGCCTGGCGTATTCATCCCGTCCTCCGCGGCGTCCATGCCGCGCGCCTACGGGTACCTTGGGAACTTCTTGAAGTTAGGCCTGCGCTTCTGTAAGTAGGCGTCCCGGCCCTCCTGCGCCTCCTCCGACATGTAGTACAACAGCGTGGCGTCGCCGCCAAGCTGCTGCAACCCGGCCAGGCCGTCGGTGTCGGCGTTGAACGCGGCCTTCAGCAAACGCAGGGCCAGCGGGCTCTTCTCAAGCAGCTCCTTGGCCCACCGGACCGCCTCTTTCTCGAGCTGATCAAGAGGAACAACGACG
The DNA here is from genome assembly GCA_016869025.1 of Armatimonadota bacterium. NCBI lineage: Bacteria > Bacillati > Armatimonadota > Armatimonadota bacterium. The sequence continues at coordinate 29,335 of VGFA01000016.1, forward strand.
TTCACCAGTCCCATCGCCAGCGCCTCCTGGGCGTTGTACTGCCTGCACAGGTACCAGATCTCGCGGGCCTTCTTGTGGCCCACGATCCGCGCCAAGTAGGTCGAGCCGTATCCGGCATCGAAGCTGCCGACCTTTGGACCGGTCTGCCCGAAGATCGCGTTGTCGGCCGCGATCGTGAGATCGCACACCGTGGCCAGAACGTTCCCGCCGCCGATGGCGTACCCAGCCACCACCGCTATCACCGGCTTGGGCAGTATGCGGATCTGCCGCTGCAGATCGAGCACGTTCAGCCGGGGGATCTTGTCGCCACCAACGTAGCCCGCGTCGCCCCTTATGCGCTGATCGCCGCCTGAGCAGAACGCCTTGTCGCCGGCGCCGGTGAGGAGCACCACCCCGACGGCGGAGTCGTCGCGCGCATCCGCGAAGGCATCCATCAACTCCTTGACCGTCTCGGGCCGGAAGGCGTTGCGCACCTCGGGCCGGTTGATGGTGATCTTCGCGATCCCATCGGAGTGCTCATAGATTATGTCGGTGTAATCCTTGACCTTCGTCCATCTCACCTGCATCGGATCCTCACCTCATTCCTTCGACCTGACTGAGGAACTCCATCACGAGCGCGCGAAACCGCTCGGGCTGCTCCAGGTGCGCTGCATGCCCTGCTCCAGGTACGACCTCTAAGATGGCCCGCGGGATAAGGGCGCGCATCTCCTCTCCCATCGCGCAGTAGGCAGGATCGAGCCCTCCTGCGATGAGCAGCGTGGGCACGCGAATCTGCTGGAGGTACTCATGCATAGGCGGTTGCACGCCTTGACCCAGGCCGCGCAGGCTGTTCGCCAGGCCCGTGGGGTTGTTCCGCAGGCGCCGGGCGCGGAGGCCCTGCCGCGCCTCATCAGGGAGCGTGGCCTGGCTGGCGAACAACGGCAGGCGCTCCCAGCGATCCACGAACGGCTCGATCCCATCCCGCTCAATAGCCGCTGCCAGCGCGGCGTCCGCGGCGGCACGCCCGCGGCGTGCGCCGGCGTCGCGGATCCCAGGCGAGGCGCTCTCCAGGATCAGCGCGGACAACCGTTCAGGGGCTACGATAGCCAGCGAGATCGAGACGCGGCCGCCCATCGAGTAGCCCAGCAGCCCCGCCCGCCGGATCCCCAGGGCGTCGAGCACGCCCAGCACGTCCTCGGTGGCGTGGCCGATCCCGTAGCGCGCGGGATCGTCCGGCGCGTCGGAGGAGCCGTGGCCCAGGAGATCCACCGCAAGCGTTGCGTGGCTCCGTGCGAAGACCTCCGCGTGCTCTGCCCAACCCGAGGCACTGCCGGTGAAGCCGTGCAACAGCACGAGCGGCGGGCCGGCGCCTGCCTGTTCGACGTTGAGATTCACACCGTTCACTGGAAGCCGGGGCATCAGGAGGGTCCTCCCGCGGCGCCAGGCGGCAGCCAGGCCCGCAGGGCGGACTCGACCGTCTGCCAGACCTCGCGGTGCAGAAGAACGTTGCGGTCCCGCGCCGTGCGCACCTCGACGATTGAGAGCCCCTCTCCGGAGATGCCTTCACGCACGTGCGCCCTGAACTCTTCCCAGGACTCGACGAGCGCATGTCTGGCGCCATACAGCCCGGCGGCGTGGCGGAAGTCGAGGCCGTGCGGCGTTCCGAAGAGCGCCTCGAAGTATTCCGGGTATCCTGCCTGAGGCAGGAAGGAGAAGATGCCGCCGCCGTCGTTGTTGATCAGCACGATGGTGGCATTCAGCCCGTACAGCTTGGCCGCCAGAAGCCCGTTGAGGTCGTGGTAGAAGGCCAGGTCCCCGAGCACCAGGACCACCGGCGCCCGGGTTGAGCCCGTCGGGCGGCCGCCGCCGACCCGCGCCCCCATCCCTGCCGCGACCCCCAGCGCGCTGGAGACCAGCCCGTCAATCCCGCTGGCGCCGCGGTTTCCCAGGAACCGGACCGAACGCGGCGTTCCCGGAGAGAAGGTGTCGAGGTCCCGCACCGGCATACTGTTGCCCACATAGAGCACCGCGCCGTCGGGCAGCAGACCGGCAAGCTCGGCGAACACCTTGCCCTCGAACGGCTCTGCCATCGCATCCAGCCGGATCCTGATGGCATCCCGAGATTGCGCTCCCAGGCGTTGCCACAAGGCCAGCCAGTCGTGCGCCCCGCGCGCGCTCGATACAACCCCCGGCACGCTCGGTACCGCCCCAGGCGCGCTCGATACCGCCCCGGTGGCGGCCAGCGCACCGAGGACCGCCTGGCACAACGGCGCAGGATCGGCGTGCACGAACTCCGCGGCCAGCCGCGCAGGATCGTTCCACTCGCCGCCAGCGTCTACCACGATCTGCCGGACCGCGCCGTGCACTTCGAGATACCGCAGCAGCGGCTTGGACGCGGGCGCGGCGCCAAACCTCAGCACAACCTCAGGGGCCAACGTCTCGTTCGCGCCGCGAATCCGGAGCAGCGCATCGTAGCCGTCAATGACCGGGCCGCGGTCGTGCGGCCCGCAGCGCACCTGCGAGAGGGGATCTGCCAGCACAGGATAGCCCAGCGCAGCGGCCAGTCGGCAGACGGCATCCGGCAGCGCAGGATCGTCCAAGGGCCCACAGACGATCAGACCCCGCCGGCGTTGCGTCAGCTCTCGGGCCAGCGCCGAGGCGAGCTCGGGATCCGGCGCCCTTCGCACCTGGGAGGCGACGTAAGGCCGTCCCTCATCGCGACCGGTCCAGGCCGCATGGGCCCGCGCCTCCTCAGGGGGGAGCTGTTCCGGCGCGGGCACCGGCACCAGCGGCTCCCTCAGCGGGAAGTTGAGGTGCACCGGGCCCGGAGGCGCGCCCGCGGCCACGGCCACAGCGCGCGAGGCAACGCTGCGGGCGTAGCGCATCAACGCGTCCGTGGCCTCCGGGATAGCCACGTCGGCAAACCACTTCGCGTGCGTCCCGTAGAGACGCACCTGGTCAATCGTCTGCAGCGCCCCGGTGTCCCGTAGTTCGTGCGGGCGGTCGGCCGTGAGCACCACAAGCGGCACGCGGCCGTATCGCGCCTCTATGACGGCGGGCAGGAAGTTGGCCGCCGCGGTGCCGGATGTGGAGAGCAGGGCCGCGGGACGGCTCAGCCCCTTCGCCAACCCCAATGCGAAAAACCCCGCAGACCGTTCGTCAATCAACGTCCAAACCCTGATGCCTGGGTGACGCGCCGCGCATACTGCGATGGGCGTGGAGCGCGATCCCGGGCAGAGACACAGGTCTGTCACGCCCGAGCGCACCAGTTCGTCCACCACCGCGCCGATGTAGGCGTAGGTCGCGTTCTCGGGGACGTTCATGCAAACCCCTCCCGTATTCCCAGGGCAGACAGCATCGGCCGCAGCTTCAGGCGGGACTCCTCGTACTCCTGATCCGGGTCTGACTCCGCCACGATGCCGCATCCGGCGAAGAGCACCGCCTCGTCGCCGTGCAGCAGCGCCGAGCGGATGGCGACCGCGAACTCGCCTTCGCCTGTCTGGTCCACCCAGCCGACCGGCCCGGCGTACCATCCTCTGTCCAGGCCTTCGTACCTGTGTATCCACTCCAGCGCCTCGTTGCGCGGAACCCCTCCCACGGCCGGGGTGGGATGCAGCCGTGCGACCAGGTCCAGCAGCGTCACAGGAGGGCGGATCTTTGCAGTCAACGGGGTGCACAGATGCTGCACGTTGGCCACCTTCAGCAGCCGCGGCCCTTCATCGGCGGAGACCTCCGTGCACACGCCGGCCAGATCCTCGCGCAGGAGATCCACCACGGCAGCGTGCTCGACCCGGTCCTTGGAACCGGCCAGCAGCATTTCTCCAAGCCGGCGGTCTTCCTCATCGTCGCGCCCCCTGGGAGCGGTGCCTGCAAGGGCCATGGCGCTCACCTCGCCGCCGCGCACCCGGACTAGGCGCTCCGGCGTTGCGCCCAGGAAACACCGGGTACCTCGCGTCACCGCGAAGAGCGTGCAGCCCGGATAACCGTCGCTCAGCATGCGCAGGGCAGCAATGGCATCAAAGGGACCGCCGCGCACCCGGACCGACCTGGCAAGCACTACCTTGCGGAGGATCCCTTCCCGGACGGCCTGCGCAGACGCGGCGACTTTGGCCCTCCAGTCGCCACATGCAGGATGCTCCTCGACCGTCAGCCCGTGATGGGTCTGAGGTGCGGCGCCGACCGGCGCGGCGCCGATTGGCTGTTCGAGGGGCTCAACCGTCTCGGGCATCGCTGGCTCAACGGAACCGGCAGGCGTGACCACCTTCGAGAGAACAAGCCGGCTCTCCCCGCCCGCGCTCGCCACACAGGCCCTGGGGAGGGTCAGCAGACCCGCGGGAAAGCCCTCCCACTCCGGACTGACAGGGCCACCGGGCGCGAACGCAAACCCCCCGATCAGAACAGGGCCGGGCTGACCGAGACCCATCGCCACGGGGGCGAGGCCCGCGTCACCGACGGCATCGCGCAGGAGCGCCTGCCATGCCGCGCCGGCTTCTGCGAAGCGCCCTGCGCCGGCGGCCGAGATTGCCCAGGCGCGTCCGACGCCCACCATGCTGAGGTCACGGTGCGGAGCAGTCCAGAGTACCCGGTCGTGCGCTCCGGAGGCATCGGCGAAGACGGCGATTGGATCAACAGCCGGAATGCGCGCGCCGGCCCAGGCCAGCACCGGCCGTCCTGTTTCGCGCGCCCTCTGACCGGCGGCGCCAACCGCGGCCCGGAGCCGGCGCGCCAGCGTTGCCGGGTCTGCTCCTGCCGCCGCCTCGTCCCGCAGGACAGTGCTTTGCTTACGAGGATTCACCGCTAATCTCCACGCCGATGCTGCGCAGCAGCACCGTCCGCAGCGCCGGCAGCCCGGCCAGCAGGTCCGCGCCCGAAGCCATCTGCTGCGTCAGGACCTCATTGATCGCGCCAATCCACGCGGCGGCAGCGGTGCGGGTGTCCTGGGCGGGAATCGCCTCGTCGGCGACGGCGCGATCGAGATGGCGCTGGATCAGCGCTGCGAACCGCCTGTGTATCCCAAGGCGGCTCTGCTCGAACTCGGGACCAAGCGCGGCCGATTCAACGAGCAGTATCCGGGCCAAGTCTCTGTGCGAGGCGGCAACCTCCAGCACGACCCGCAGCGCGGCCTCGACTTTGGCCAGGGCGCCGCCTTCCCTGTCAATGGCGTGGTCTACGCCGGCCTCAACCATGCCGGCAAGCTGATCCAGGAGCGTTAGGAAGATCCCCTGCTTGCTGGGGAAGTAGTGGTAGAAGGCGCCCTTGGAAGAGCCCGAGGCGGCCACGATGTCGTCCACGGTTGTGCCGTGGTACCCGCGTTGGGCGAACACGTCCATGGCCGCATGGACCAGGCGGTCGCGGGTCGCGGACTCCATGTTGGTACGGCGGGCCATTATCGGAGCCACACCTCTGCGCGTACACGGGCCATTAGCGGAGCCACACCTCTGCGCGCCCGCGGGCCATCACCACCACGTCGGGCAGACCGACGCGTCGGTCTACAACGAGGGTATGCGGGACTGATCGTGATGTCAACCCGCAGTCAGAGAAACGCCGCAGGAAGTGCGCGGCCACAGGGGTCTGCGGCAGGCATCGGCCCGCCGAGCAGCCAACATCCTTCCAGGGGTCCACAAACAACTGCCAGGAGGCGCGCCGTGCCCGAGCTATCTGACCGCGAACGCGCGATTGCCGCCTACGCCGCCGAGGTTCGGGCCTTTCATGCCTTCTTCGGCACAGTGCTGGTGGTGATATCGCTATTGTACGTGGCAGCGGTACTGCCGTTTCTGCAGACCCGGGCGGCCGTGCCCCTCGTCGCCGATGCCCGCGCCCGCATCCAGCACGAGAAGGCCGCAACAGAGGCGGCCCTGGATGCGGCGGCGAAGGCCGCGGGCGCGCTCGTTGAGTTCCGGGACGCGCTGGACTCAGGGCCGGCCGCGCTGCGGCACGCCATCGCGGATCTTGTCACCCGGAGCCGTGCCGGTGCCGCCGAGCCGACGCCGCTCGAAGAGGCGATCAGGCAGCAGATCGGAAAGCAGGTTGAGACGCTGGGCGTCGCGCTGGATGGCGCTTTTGGACCTCTGCGGGCTCTTCAGAACCCTCCGGCCGAAATAGCGGAAGCACTCCGCGCCGCGGAGCAGGACCTGGGACGCCATGTCCTGGCCCTCAACGAGGCGCTGCGTGAGGCGCTCGCTGCTGATCCCGCCTTCTGGAATAAGTGGGACGAACCCGGAGCGACCTTTGGTGCGGCGTCGCCGCGCGCGGAGGAGGTCTTGCGGGAGATCGAACAGGCCAGGAGGGCGTTCGATCGCCGGATCGCGACCGCGGCGGCCGCACTCAGGAGCCGCCAACCGGAACTGCAGGCCCGCTCCGCCGAGCTGGCCGCCAGAGGGCGCGACCTCAAGGAACACCTGGCCAGGGTGAACTCGTTCCCCTGGTCCGTACCACTGGGCCTGGACGATCTCGCGCGTCTCTTCCCGGTTCTCGCCGGCGTCCTCACCGTGATGGCGCTCTTCCGGCTGCGGCGCATCCTCGCGCTGCGCCGCGCTCACGACGGGGTCAACCTCGACCATCTGGCGCCGTCGTGGGTCGTGGGTTCGCGGGGCACGCCGGGGGCGTGGTGGGCATTGATCCTGGTCTGCGCGCCCCTGGTGATCACGATCCACGCAGCGGTCGCGGCGCTGGCAGACCCTGGGTTGTTCGTGTCGTTGCTGGGAGACCCAAGCCCTGGCTCTGCGGTCGCTTTCGGAACCGCATACGCAATGCTCGTGCTCATAGGAATAGGCCAGCTGCCCGCTGTCACTCGCGGGCTGGTGGGCGCGCCGCAGAGGCGGCCGCAGGCGAAGACAGGACGCGGAGCAGCGGGCTAACCAGGGGAATGCGCGCGCGAATACCCTGCGAGCGCCTGCACCATGGCAGGATGCAGCGGACCGTTGGACGCCAGCAGTTCGGTCTTCAGCGAGACCAGCGGCCTTCCTGACCAGTCGCTGACCCTACCTCCGGCCTCCTCCACCAGGAGGACTCCGGCCGCGACATCCCACGGCTGGAGCCCCGGTTCCCAGAAGGCGTCGAGGCGGCCTGCCGCCAGGTATGCCAGATGGATCGCCGCCGCTCCCATGATCCGCACCTCCAGCGACCGCAGAATCAGGGGGCCGATGGTTTGCACGTGCCAGCTGCGGTCGGGCTCGCGCGGGAGTCCGGTTGCCACGAGCGCCGCTCCCAGGTCTGCTGTCTCGGAGACCTCCATCCTGACGGGCTCGGCACCGGCGGCCAGCAGGTAGGCGCCCCGGCCGCGCTCTGCCACGAAATACTCGTCAAGCGGCGGAACCGCGATCACGCCGCACTGCACCGCCCCGCGATACTCCAGCGCGATCGAAACCGCGAACCAGGGGACGCCGTGCGCGAAGTTGGCGGTCCCATCCACTGGATCCACCACCCAGCAGGGACCTGTTCCATCGTTCGTGGTGCCTTCCTCGCCCAGCATCCCGTGGTCAGGGAACCGCGCGCGGATGCGCGCCGCGATCAACCGCTCGGCCTCGTGATCGGCCCGCGTTACCAGATCGGTGGCGGTCTTGAGGCGGACCTGCTTTTCCACCCTGGACTCCGGCAGGATGCCCATGACCAGCGCCGCCGCCTCCCGCGCTGTCTCCAGGGCAAACGCCGCCGTCTCGGAAAGACCCATTCGCAGAGCCGTGCTCATGCCGCTCCTCGTACACCTCCGATCGAGTGGTCCTTCAACAATAGCAAATGGCGCGCTCCCAGAGGAGTCCGGACACTCCAGCCGAACCATCGAGACAATGAAGCACACCCAGGTCCGGCCGGCAACCGCCCGCGACGTGGGCGAAATCGTCTCCATCTGGGGCGAACTGGCGGCGCACCACACCCGGCTCGACGATGCATTTCGGCCGTCCCGGCGCTGGCAGGAGGAGTACGAGAACTTCATCCTGGGACTGCTGGGCCGGGAGGATGCCCGCGCCGTCGTGGCCGTGGAGGGCGGCAGGGTGATTGGCTACGGTGTCGGGCGGATCACAATGCTGCCCGCTTTCTTCGAACGACGGCGGCGGGGCTATCTCCACGACGTGGTCACGTGCGAGCCGTACCGGCGGCGGGGAGTCGGCCGCAGCATAGTCGAAGCGCTCCTGGTGTGGATGCAGGAATGCGGCGCCCTTACGGCGGAACTGACAGTGGCCGTTCTGAACGAGGAGGCGGTGGCGTTCTGGACGCGGCTGGGATTCGCCCCCTACATGCACCACTTCAAGCGCGAGTTGCGCTGAAGGAAGGTCCGTGTCATCAATGAACCGGCTGGAATCCGCCACCGCCCGGATGCGCGACCACGGCCTGGCTGGCTTGCTGGTCACGACGCCGGCCAACGCCTACTACCTGAGCCGGTTCCCGACCGAGACCTGTGCCCTGCCGGTCGTGGTTGTGGTCAGCGAGAACCCGGTGCTCGTTGTCCCGGAACTCGAGGAGGCGCGCGCCCGCGACACCTCGGTGATCGGGGACATCCTCACCTACTCGGACCGGCAGTACGGCAGGCAGAGAGGCTTCACGCACCTGCACCTGGCGCTTGCCGTCGCCCTCGAGGCGCTCAAGGAGTTGGGCACCTCAGGGCCGATCGGGCTCGAGTCGGAGGGGCTCTCGGCAGAGGGGTTCTTCACTCTGCGCAGTCGCATCCCGGCCCAGGTCGTGCCTACCCGCGGGATCGTCGAAGAGATGCGGATGGTAAAGGATGCGGGTGAGATGGAGCTCATCCGCGTCGCCGCCGGATTGGCGGATCACGGGATCGGCGCGGGCATCGCGGAGTGCCGCCCTGGGAACACAATACCGGTGATCGGCATCGAGGCCACTGCCGCGATGGTGCGCGCGGGCGCCGCGCGGCACCCAGAGCTCCGTGTAACCGCGGCATCGCACCCTGCGGCCGGGCCGAACGCGCCCTGGCCGCACTCACCGGCCGCGGGTCGTGCGCTGGCCGCCGGCGACGCTTTGATCTGCTCCGCGGTCTGCACCGTGGACGGATACCATGCCGAGGCAGAACGAACGGTTCTGATCGAGACCGCCTCAGACGACCAGCGCCGCCTGTTCGAGGTGATACTGCGCGCCGCCTCCGCGGCCCGCGCCGCGATTCGCCCCGGAGTGCCCTGCCAGGAGGTGGACCGGGCTGCCAGAGCGGTCGTCGCAGAGGCCGGGTGTGGTCCGCAGTTCACCCGCATGACCGGGCACGGGCTGGGAATTGGGCGCCATGAGCTTCCCTACCTGGCAGAAGGCGATGACACGGTTCTCGCACCGGGCATGGTGGTGTCGGTCGGGCCGGGGATCCACGTCGAGGGTGGGGACGTGTTCCGCCACACCGACACGATCCTGGTCAAGGACGACGGGTGCGAGGTCCTCACCCTGCACCCCCGCCATCTCGAGGCCCTGACAACCCGCAGCTAACCGCCGTGGAACCCCTGTTTCTGGAACCGGTGAGGACGCGCCTGCTGCTACTGAGGCACGGTGCCGTGGATTGGACGCGGGTTGCCGGAGGAGAGCCACCGCTGGCGACCGAGGGCCTGCGGGACGTGGAGATGACGGCGGCCACACTGCCGCGCTTCGATGCAATCGTGGCCAGCCCCCGGCAACCCGCACGGGAAACCGCGGAGGTAATCAGCCAGGCCCGAGGCGTGCCGGTCACCCTGCGCGAAGGGCTGGACGAGATCAAGACCGCGGCTGCGCTCACCGACGCGCAGGCATGGGCAGACTGGGCGGACCGGCTCTTCGAGAGCTACCGGACCTCGATGGATGGTGAGTCCCTCGCCGACGGCACCGCACGCATCACCGCTGAGCTGCGCACGATAGGCGACGTGGGATACGGCCGCACCACCCTGGTGGTCAGCCATCCGATAGTCCTGCTGGCGTTCCGGGCGCACGTCGCCCAGACCGCGGTGCTGCGCGACCAGGTGGACTGCCTTCCCAATCTGGGCATGGCAGCCGTGGACTACCTGGAAGGCCGGTTCTACCTGGTCGAGGACTTCCCGGTGAGGAGATAGGCGGCCCATGGTACGAGACGGCCGTCCAGGATTCGCGGATGTGCTCTCTGCCAGGCGCGCAATCGCCCCGTACCTGCGCCCTACGCCGGTGGTCACCTCGCCCGCGCTCGACCGGCTTCTGGGCTGCCGCGCCTTCGTCAAGTGCGAGAACGCAAACCCCACCCGGGCGTTCAAGATCCGCGGCGGCATCAACCTGGTATCGCGGCTGACCGCAGACGAGCGGCGGCGCGGTGTCATCGCCGCCTCCACGGGAAACCACGGACAGTCCGTCGCGCTGGCCGCGCAGATCTTCGGGGTCCGCGCGATCATAGGAGTGCCCGAGCGTGCGAACCCGGACAAGGTGCTGGCGATGCGCGAGTTCGCCGCCGAGGTCGTCGAGGTGGGCCGCGACTTTGACGAGGCCCGCGAGTGGGTAGAGCGAACGGCGACGGCCGAGGGGTACAGGTATGTGCACTCGGGCAACGAGCCGCTGCTCATCGCCGGGGTCGGAATTGCAAGTCTCGAGTTGATCGAGGAGGTGCCGGATCTGGAAGTCGTCATCGTACCGGTCGGTGGCGGCTCTGGAGCCAGCGGGCACATAATCGCGGCCAAGGCGGTCAACCCGAGGATCGAGCTGGTCGGCGTGCAGGCCGAGGGCGCTCCTGCCGTAACGCGCTCGTGGAGGGAGCGACGAATCGTCAGCACGAACACGATGACCACCAGGGCCGAGGGGCTGGCCACCCGCTCCCCGTTTTCCCTCACCCTGGCCATGTTGTGGGATGGGCTCGACGAGATGGTCCTGGTCAGCGACGAGGAAATGGAGGACGGAATCCGAATCCTACTCGATACAACCCGCCAGATCGCCGAGCACGCCGGCGCGGCTCCTGTGGCCGCGGCACGACGCCTGGGTGAGCGCATCGCCGGCCGCAAGGTCGGATTGATCCTGAGCGGCGGGAACATAACCCTGGAAGCGCTGCGCGCGATCCTGTCGCATACGAGAAGCCGGGCTAAGGACGAAGGGAGAGGTGAGAGGTGACGAAGCACGAGCGGGTCTATGCCGCTGTTGACGGCAATCCGGTGGACCGCCCGCCGGTAGCCCTGTGGCGGCACTTCCCGCAAGAGGACCAGCGGGCCGAGACGCTGGCCCAGGCCCACGCGGCGTTCTTCAAGACCTTCGACTGGGACTTCCTGAAGGTCACACCGGCCAGCGCCTTCTACGGCGACGACTGGGGCCTGCGCTCGACCTACAGGCCCAACCGGGAAGGCGTCCGGCACTACACCGAGCGGCCGATCAAGAAGGAAACCGACTGGCCCAAGCTCAAGCGGCTGGACATTAGCACCGGAGCCCACGGCCGCGAGTTGAAGACGATCCGGTTACTCCGAAAGGCGCTGCCGGACGCGATCATCCTGGCCTCGGTCTTCAGCCCGCTCTCTATCGCCCGCGCGCTGGCCGGCGAGACCGCGCTGCTCCGCTACCTGAGGGACTCGGTGGACGAGACGCACGAAGGCCTCGACATCATCACCGAGGCCACGGGCCAGTTCGCGGCCGAGTGCATCGCCTCGGGAGCCGACGGCCTGTTCCTGGCCACCCAGTGTGCCTCCACCGGATACATGACCATCGAGGAGTACGAGGAGTTCGGACGGCCCTACGACCTGCGCGTGCTCGATGCCGCGCGCAAGGCCGAGGTCGTGATGTTGCACATCCACGGCGAGCGAATCATGTTCGAGCAGCTCGTGGACTATCCTGTGCAGATAGTCAACTGGCACGACCGGCGCACCCCGCCGACGCTTCGGGAGGCACGCGAGCAATTCTCGGGCACGATCGCGGGCGGCGTGGACTCCATGGACACGATCGGCAGGGCCGCGCCCGAGCAGGTGGCCGCGGAGGTCCGGGACGCCATTGCCCAGACACAGGGCAAGCGGTTCGTCGTCACCGCGGGATGCGTGATACCCATAGACGCGCCTGAGGAGAACGTGCGGGCGGTGCGCCAGGCGGTTGAGCCGTAGGCGGCATCCTGCCGTCCAAGAGGTAAGACGCGCACCAAGAGAGAAGTCCGGCGCCAGAAGAGGGATCCTGGTGCGCCGGGCCTGAACAGGTTGCGAACGCCCGGCGTATCCAGAGGTCTGAGGGTATCCGGAGGTCCGAGGGGGGGATTGGCCTTGGATGGGTACAGGGTGAGAGGTCTGGCGGTTGCCATCACGGTGGCCGCCGTTGTCGCGGGAGGACTGGGACCGGTCGCAGCAGGACCCGCGGTCCGCCTGTCAATAGCCACCGGGACCACCGGCGGCGTTTACTTCCCCATGGGCGGCGGCCTGGCGTCGCTGATCTCCAAGCACATCCCAGGCGTGACAGCCACGGCCGAGGTCACGCCGGCTTCGGTGGACAACATCCGGCTGCTGCAGGCCAAGCGGGCCGACCTAGCATTTGTCCTGGCGGATACAGCCCACGACGCGATCAAGGGCGAGGAGGCGTTCCGCGGCAGCCCTGTGCCGATTCGGACCCTGGCGCCGCTCTACAACAACTTCAACCACCTGGTGACGGTGGACGGCACCGGCATCACGATCATCGGCGACATTCGCGGCAAGCGCGTCTCGGTCGGCCCGCCAGGCAGCGGGACCGAGGTGACCGCGCTGAGGATCCTGGAGGCGGCGGGCATCCACCCGGATAGGGACATCCGCAGGGAGCGCCTCTCCCCGGCTGCATCCGCCGACGCCATCAAGGACAAGAAGATGGACGCCTTCTTCTGGAGCGGAGGGCTGCCCACAGCCGCAGTGCTGGACCTGGCCGCCTCGCCGGGCATCCGGATCCGGCTGGTGCCGCTGGACGCCCTGCTGCCCGCCATGCAGCGCAAGTGGGGCAACCTCTACTTTCGGTCGGTTGTGATGAAGGAGTTCTATCCCGGGATGCCCGCCGACGCCCCGACCATCGGCGTCGCCAACCTGCTGATCTCGCACGCGGACTTCGACGCTGAACTCGCCTATCAGATTACGAAGCTCCTCTTCGAGCGGCGGCCTGAACTGGCTCAGGTGCACAAAGAGGCGGCCAACATCACGCTGATCGGCGCGGCGGGGCGCTCGCCGCTGCCGTTCCACCCCGGGGCCGTCAGGTACTTCAGGGAGCGAGGAGTCGAAGGGTTCTAGCCATCCCGAAAAGAGGACACGGCCTGAGGCCGCGATCGGCGCGGCGGCAGGCCGCGCCGCCACCGCCTCGGGCGCACGGGCCGGCCTGGTCCCGGCGGTCACCCTGATGCTGGCTGCCGCCGGGGCCGCCTGGATGATGCTGCCGGAGCCCGCGCTGGAGGTGACCCATGTTGGGTCCGGGCGCCTGCTGTGGCGGGTTGCGCTCCGCGAGGGATCCCGCGTCAACCTCAGCTACACGAACTCTATCCACAACGCACCCACGACCGAACTGTTCGTAGCGGAGGGCGGCAGGCTGCGGCTTGTCGAGGTCGCCACGACGAGGGAGGCGGTGCTCGAGTATCTCCGGCTGGACCCACCATACGAGGCGCGCGCCGGGCTGCTGGTGGCCAAGACTCGCGGCCCTGCCCTTGAAGGCTTCACCACGCGCATCGGCCAGACCGGCCAGCAGCGACTCACCGTGGACGGCGCGGAGTTCCCCCTCTTCAGCATCGGTGTCGGGGAGGCGGCGCGCCTGACGCTGAGACGGGTCCCCAGGGCGATCCTTTGGGTGCAGTGAGGGGGGCACAATGCAGCAGCCCGACGAAACGGCCCTGCCCAAGTCCGAAGAGGAACTGAAAGAGATCGTAGAGGAGTACGAGGGCAAGACCCGCAGGCTCGCGGGCGGCTGGGGCCTCCTGGTGACCACCCTGGCCGTGGCGATGTCCCTCTACCACCTGTACGCGGCCACAGCGACGTTCATCCTTCAAGTGCACCTCGCGCGGCACCTGATGTTCGTGATGGTCCTGAGCTTCCTGCTCTACCCGGGCACACGACTCTCCCTCCAGCGGAAGGCCCCTGCCCTCTGGGACGTCGTCCTCGCGGTGGCAAGCATCGCATCCCTGGGATACATCCTCGTGGACTTCGAAGCCTTCATCTACCGGTCCTACATCCCCACCACGCTGGACATGGCCTTCGGCATCATCACGATCCTGCTGGTGCTTGAGGCTACGCGCCGTACGGTCGGCAATGCCCTGATGCTCCTGGTCATCGTCTTTCTGGTCTATGCGTTCGTCGGGCCGTATCTGCCGGAGCCGTGGACCCATCGGGGCTACGACCTGGTCCGGGTCGTCGGGCAGCTCTTCATCACTCTGGAGGGGCTCTTCAGCGTTCCCTTGCAGGTCTCGGCGACGTTCATCATCCTGTTCACGACCTACGGGGCCGTCCTGGACGCCTCGGGAGCCGGGCGGTTCTTCGTGGACCTGGCACTGGCACTAACCCGGGGGCGCCGCACCGGGCCGGGCCAGGCCGTCACCATCGCGTCGTTCCTGCTGGGCGGGCCATCGGGCAGCGGCGTGGCCACCACCGTGTCCGTAGGCGCCATCACCTACCCCCTGTTGAAACGCGCGGGGTACGATCGAGAGTCGGCCGGTGGCCTGCTGTCGGCCGGGGGGATCGGCGCGGTCATCTCACCGCCGATCCTGGGTGCCGCCGCGTTCATAATCGCCGAGATGTTGAAGATCTCATACCTAACGGTCGTCGTCATGGCGATAATCCCAACCATCCTGTACTACTTCTCGATCATGCTGATGATCGAGTTCGACGCGCGGCGGATGGACCTCAAGGCCGTGGAGATCGCGGCGGGCAACGTCTGGCAGCTCGTACTGCGCTACTGGTATCTGCTCACGTCGCTGATTCTGATTCCAGTGTTCATGGTGATTGGCTTCACGGCTATCAAGGCGGTCTTCTGGGCGATCATCGTGGCGGCGGCCACCAGCCTGCTGCGACCCGACACCACGCTGGTGACCGTGCGCCGCGTGGGGGCCGGTGGCGGGGGACTGCAAGCGGCGGGCGGGCTGCGCGCACCCGGAGGTGGGCTGCGCCTTGGGGGGATCGTTGTGGACCCGGCCGGCCTGATCACCGCCCTGGACAACGGGAGCCGGCAGGTGCTCAACGTGGCCGCGACCTGCGCCGCTGCCGGACTCGTGGTCGGCGTCGTCAACCTGACGGGCCTGGGCCTCAAGATCTCAGACGTGATCATCACCTACGCGGGTGGGATGCTGCTGCCCACCCTGCTGTTCGCGGCCGTGGCCCTGTGGGTGCTGGGGCTGGCGCTGCCAATCACCGCAACATACATCATCGCCGCGGTGATCGTCGCGCCGGCCCTGACGAGACTCGGCGTCCCAGAGCTGGCCGCTCACATGTTCATCTTCTACTACTCGATCCTCTCGGAGGTCTCGCCACCCGTGGGGCTGTCACCGCTGGCGGCGGCCGCGCTGACTGGCGGCCGGCCGTTCCGTACGATGATGATGGCCTGGAAGTACACGCTGCCTGCGTTCGTGGTGCCGTTCATGTTCACCATCCACAGGTCCGGGATGGGACTGCTGCTGCAGGCCCCCTGGCAGACCGTGGCGCACGTTACCATCACGGCCGTGTTCGGTCTCAGCGCGCTGGCCGCAGGGATAACGGGCTGGTTCCTGAGGCGATGCGCGCTGCCTGAGCGGATGGTGCTGGCCGCGGCCGGTGTGGTGCTGATCTACCCCGCAGGACTCCAGGACGCGGTGGCGATCGCGGCCATTGCAGCGGTAGCCGCGATTCAGTGGTTCACAGGCCGGAGCACGACCAAGGCAGCCGTGGGGCGAACGTCGTGACAGAGTGGGGTGAGTGCCGTGGCAGAGCAACACGCGCAACCTGAGTCCGAGCCCCAGCCCGAGGGCGAGGGCAGCCCCCATCCCCTGCCGGACGCCATGTCCCTTGTGGGCACGTTCCTCAGCCTGCTGGCTGCGAGGGCCTGGCAGGCCATGGGGCTCGTGCCGGATCCCGCGACGAAGCAGGTCGAGCGGAAGCTCGACGACGCGCAGATCGCGATTGACGCCGCAGCGGCCCTGGCCGACGTCATCCGCCCCCGCGTGGGGGAGCGCGAGCGCCGCGAGGTCGAGGCGCTGATCACCAATCTGCGGCTGAACTTCGTCGAGCAGAAGAGCAAGGCGCCGTAGGGAGCGCCGAATGGACGACCTCTTCCGCTACATTGACTCGCACGGCGAGGCGTTCATCCACGACCTGCAGCGCCTCTGCCGCCAGCCGTCCATCTCGGCGCAGGGTGTGGGCCTGGAAGAGTGCGCCTCGCTGCTCGTGGCGCAGATGCAGGCCAAGGGTATCCCTGCGCGGACGGAACCATCCCTGGGCGGCCCGCCGCTCGTGGTGGCCGAGATCCCCGGCAGTAGCCCGCGCACGCTGCTGATCTACGGTCACTACGACGTCCAGCCGACCGACCCGCTCGACGAGTGGACCTCGGACCCGTTCGCCGCCGAGATCCGCGACGGCCGTCTCTATGCCCGCGGCGCCCAGGATACCAAGGGCAACATCATGGCGCGCCTGGCCGCGGTGGAGGCCTGGCTGCGCGTGCGCGGCCGGCTGCCGGTCGGCGTCAAGTTTATCATCGAGGGAGAGGAAGAGATCGGCAGCCCGCACCTCGGCGAGACCCTGCGGGAGCGGCCTGAACTGGCACGGGCCGACGCCTGCATCTGGGAGTCGGGCGCCAAGGATCATCGTGACGTCCTGAACATCTACCTGGGCGTGAAGGGCATCTGCTACGTCGAGTTGGAGGTGCAGGGAGCCAACCGAGACCTTCACTCCTCGGCGGGTGCGACCATCCCCAACCCGGCCTGGCGGCTCGTGTGGGCGCTGGCCACCATCAAGGGACCTGACGAGCAGGTTCGCATCCCCGGGTTCTACGACGGCGTGG
The DNA here is from genome assembly GCA_016869025.1 of Armatimonadota bacterium. NCBI lineage: Bacteria > Bacillati > Armatimonadota > Armatimonadota bacterium. Next base: position 46,168 of record VGFA01000016.1, read on the forward strand.
TCGAGCCCAGCCCGGCAGAGATGGTCCAACTGGAGCGCATAGCCGCGGCGCGCGACGACGAGACGATCCGCCGCGACCTGGGACTCAAGATGTTCCTGAAGGGCATGACCGGCGTCGAACTCGTCAAGCACCACCTGTTCCGGCCCACCTGCACGATCTGCGGCCTCACCGCGGGCTACTCCGGAGCGGGATCGAAGACGGTGCTGCCGCGGAGGGCTAGCGCCAAGGTTGATTTCCGGATCGTGCCCAATCAGAGGGCAGAGGAGATCGTAGCCATGCTTCGCGAGCACCTGCGCCGCGAGGCGTACGGCGACGTCACGGTGCGCGCGTTCGGGCTCGAAGACCCCTACAAGACGCCGTTTGACGCGCCGATCGTGGAAGTCGTCGCCGAGGCCGCCGAGGAGGTCTACGGCCACGCTCCGATCATCCTCCCCACCATGGCGGCGACCGGGCCGATGCACGCCGTGTGCGGGCAGTCCGGCATGCCGGCCGTAGGCACGGGCATAGGCCATGCCAAGGGGAACAGCCACGGGCCGAACGAGAACATCCGGCTGGCGGACTACATCCAGGGGATCAAGCACATCGCGCTGATCCTGGAGCGGTTCGCGGGCTAGCGCCCGGCCAGAAACGCTTCCACGCGCGGCCGCGTCGGGATTGGGGCGACCGCGCCAAGCCCGGTCGTGGTGAGCGCGCCCACGGCGTTGGCAAAGAAGGCCGCGCGCTCCGGGGTGGCTCCGCGCAGCCACTCGACGAGGAAGGCTGCGGCGAACGCATCGCCCGCACCGGTTGCATCAAGTACATCCACCTTGCAGGCCCGGACCTTCACGGCGGCGCCCTCCGAAGAGACGACCATGCAGCCGCCGGCCCCCATCTTGATGATGACCAGGCGCGGGCCCGCGGCTGCCAGGCGCCGGGCCACATCCTCGACCGGCTCGTCGCCGTACAGGTGGCCTGCGTCCTCTGTGCTCATGAAGACGACGTCGGCCCGTGGGATGACGCTCCCCGAGGCCGCGCGCGCAACGGAGAGCGGCCACAGCTTGGGCCGGATGTTGGCGTCATAGCTCACCAGCGCCCCGCCCCCCCTCGCCCTATCGATCGCCGCGTCTACAGCGGCCCGGCTCGACTCAGAGATGGCCTGGGAGATCCCGCTCGTGTGGAAGAGCCGGGCCCCGGCCAGGTATCCTGGGTCCACATCCTCGGGGCAGAGGCGGCTGGCGGCCGACGCGGCGCGGTAGTAGGTGAAGTCGTGCCCGCCTTCCTGCCTTTGTGAGATGAAGTAGACCGCGGTGAACCCCTCGGGCTCAACGACGACGCGCGAGGCGTCCACGCCCTCCCTGCGCCACATATCGAGGAACGACCTGCCGAACTCGTCGCCGCCGACCCTGGTGATGTAGCCCGTGGAAGCACCCAGCCGGGCCGCGGCCACGATGAAGTTCGAGGTATCGCCGCCGAAGCCGCGATGGAACACGGTCACATCGCCGAGCCTGCCGCGCTCCGCGGCAGCGAACTCGACCATCGGCTCGCCCAGGGCTACTATCTCCGGCAACGCGCCCACCTACAACCCGCCCACCTACAACCCGCCTCTGCCGCTACGCATGCCCTGCCGGGACCCCCTCTCCAGCCCATCCCAGCGCGCGAGAGATCCGTATGGCCGCCTCGCGCACACGCGGCCCCAGCTCCCGCCTGATCCGCTCAAGCGTGATGTTCTTCGTGGAACCAGACAGGCTGATCGCGCCTGCCACCGCGCCCCGATGGTCGAAGATCGGGGCGCCCACGCAGCGGATACCCTCCTCGTTCTCTATGTTGTCTATGGCGTATCCCCGTGCGCGGGTGGCGGCAAGCTCGGCCGTCATCCGCTCGGGATCTGTGATCGTCCTGGGAGTCCGGCGGGGCATGCCGACCGTGTGGAGGATTCCCTGCACAGCATCGGGCGGCATGCAGGCGAGCATTGCCTTGCCCAGCGAGGTGCAGTGGGCCGGCATTATCCTGCCGATGGCAGATGCCATGCGGAACGGCCCGGGCGGCTCTGCCTTCTCGATGTAGACGACCTGCCCCTGTTCGAGGACTCCCATGTGCACGGTCAAACCGGTATCATCGCGCAGGTCGAGCACGTGCGGCCGGCTGGCGGCGCGCAGCTCCGTCTGCTCGAGCCGCTGTGCCGCGAGCCAGAGGATGCGTGATCCGATAACGAATCCTCCGTCGGTCGCGGCGACCGCGCCATGGCCGCCGAGGGCGCCGAGCAGACGGTAGACAGTAGGCCTCGGCAGCGATACCAGCGCGCTGATCTCCTTGGCCGAGAGGGAGCGGCCTGCGCGGCCCATCGCCTCGAGTATTGCCATCGCGCGATCAACCGACTGAACTGAGTTACGAGCGATCGTGCTGCTGCGACTTCCTCGCGTCATCGTCCCAGCGCCTCCGGTGTTGCGTGCAGTCCGTCCCTCACAGCGGCCGCGGGGCGTCCACGCCGACCTCGGCGGCCAGACGCCCAGTGGCCTCGATCACGTGGTCCGGCAGGGGGATTCCGTCCCGCATATACTCCAGCGTCCTCTCGTGCTCTATCTCACCGGGCAGGTAGACCCGGTCATACCCCTCGGCAGGAGGCAGGGATCTGATCTCCCTTATCAGTTGGTCCACGCGCCGGGCGAACTCCGCCCTCGACCCGAAGGCCTCGACCAACAGCGCCAGCATGAGGTGGCCGGCACCCTGGGGCCTGTCGAGCTGCTCGTAGAGAGGTGCGATCGCCGGTCCTGAAAGGGCTCCTGTCAGCAGCCCTGCGAGCACGTCTATCATGAGAGAGATCCCTGAGCCCTTGGGACCCCCGAACGGCAGCAGCGCCCCGCGCAGCGCGGTCGCGGGATCTGTGGTGGACCGTCCCTCCGAGTCCAGCGCCCACCCGGGCTCGATCCTCTCTCCGCGCGATTGTGCCGCCTGGATCCGGGCGTGGGGGACGACGCTTGTGGCCATGTCCAGGACCAGCGGAGGTTCCTCCGCGGCCGGCACGGCGATCGCCAGCGGGTTGGTGCCCAGGTACTTGGCGCGGGTGCCCCAGGGCGCGACCTGGGAGTCGGCGTTGCTGATGACCATGCCGACCATTCCGCGGGCGACCGCGCGCATCGCCAGCCAGGCCAGCATGCCGCAGTGGTTGCTGTTGCGGACGCCCACGAAGCCGGCGCCGCCCGCTGCTGCCCGATCCGCTGCCAGGTCCATCGCCCTGGCCGCCATCGCGATGCCGAACCCGGCCCCGGCGTCCACCACGACCACCGGGCCGGTGTTCCGGACCACGGCCAGCGAGGCGTTGGGGTTGATCGAGCCGGCCCGCAGCCGCGTTACGTATATCCCGGCACGTAGCACTCCGTGCGTGTGCACTCCGCGCAGGTCGGCGGCCACCAGGCCCTCGGCGACGAGCCCGGCGTCGTCTGGCCGCGCGCCCGCCGATCCAAGCGCAGATGCCACGAACTCACGGAGGTCCCATGCTGCGTAGCGTCTGGTCATGCTGCCTGTATCCTCCTAGATCCACCCGTGCGCTCCCTCGGGCGCCCTCAATCCATCCATGCCCCACCGTTCACGTCCAGGGTCTCGCCTGTGATAAACCCGGCCTCCTCCGACGCCAGGAACGCAACAGCAGCGGCCACCTCGTCCACCGTGCCCAGCCGGCCCAGCGGGATACCTGCCAGGATCGCCGCGCGCTTCTCGGCCGGCCACTCTGCGCTCATCTCGGTCAGGACGGCGTGCGGAGCCACGGCGTTGACCGTAATGCCCGCCGGAGCCAGCTCGCGGGCGAGCGACTTGGTGAGAGCGATTACACCCGCCTTGGAAGGCCCGTAGCCCGGGGCCGAGGCGATGTCGCCCATCTTCCCGGCGATGGAGGTGATGTTGATGATCCTCCCCCAACCGGCCTCCCTCAGGAGCGGGGTCGCGGCCTTGCAACAGTAGAAGGTGCCCGTCAGGTTGACGGCGATCACGCGGTGCCAATCGTCGAGGGTCATAGACTCGAGATTCCCCCTGCGGATGATGCCCGCGTTGTTCACCAGGATCTCCAGGCCGCCGAACTCGGAGCGCGCGGCCTCGACCGTGCGCACCACGGCGTCCCAATCCGAGACATCGGCTGCTGCGGAGATCGCCCGATGGCCGCGCGCCCTGATCGTCTCGGCCACGGCCGCTGCGGCTGCGGCGTCCACGTCGCTTGCGAGCACCGCGGCACCCTCGGAGGCCAGTCGCAGCGCGACCGCGCGGCCGATCCCCCTTCCCGCGCCGGTGACGATTGCCTTACGCCCCTCGAGGTTCATGACGCTTCCCTCCGGCTCACCCGCTCGCCCCGGGCATGAGCAGGGCCTTGATCGCGCGCCCCTCTGCCTGGGCCTCGAACGCCTCCTGCCATCGCTCTAGCGGAACCTCCATCGAGATCAGCGGCCGCGCCCTCACTCGGCCCGAGCCCATCAGCCGGAGCGCGGTGGTCCAGCTCGTGTGCCGGCTGCTGAACGAGAACTGCACCTCCAGCCCCCGGAACACGGCCGCATCCCACGGGAACTGCACGGAGGGCCGCCCTGTGACACCCAGCACGCAGATCCTCCCGAGCCGCCGAACGAGGCGGGGCAGCATCTCCACGGCTGCGGCGGAGCCCGAGGCCTCGATCGCGAGGTCGGCGCCGGCACCACCGGTCAGGGTCATCACCCTCTCCACCAGGTCCTCCTCGGCGACGTTGACGACGATGTCCGCTCCCGTAGCCGCCGCGACAGGAAGGCGCAGCGGCAGATCGGCCGGCGTGCCGCCGACGACTATCGGTCCTGCGCCCGAAGCACGCGCCACCTGGAGGCAGAGCAGCCCGATCGGTCCTGGCCCGGTGATGACCACGCTCTCGCCGGCGCGTACCCCGACGCGCTCCATCACCGAGTGGACGGCGATCGCCGTCGGCTCGCCGAGCGCGGCCTCCTCGAGCCCGAGCCCATCCGGGATCCGATGCAGCAGTCCGGCGGGCATGATGACGTATTTGGCGAAGGCGCCGTTCTGGCCGATGCCGGCGGCCCGCTTGTCAGGGCAGATGTGCCTGTTGCCGCTCCTGCACAGGAAGCAGACACCGCAGCTCCCGGTGCTGGTTTCGGAGACAACGCGGTCTCCGACGGCGTATCCCGTCACTCCCTCACCGAGCGCGCTCACCGTCCCTGCAAACTCGTGTCCCAGCACAACCGGCGGCCAGTAGGGATGAGCGTCGCGCCATATGTGGAGGTCACTCCCGCAGATGGCCGCTGCGCCCACCCGTATCTTCACCTCGCCGGGGCCAGGCGACGGCTCCTCCAACTCGCGCAGCTCCACGAGCCCCTTGCCGCGTCCGACCTTCACGACACCCAGCATATGCAGCCCCCCAGCGGCATCCGTCTCGGCAGCCCGCCTTCCGTGCGGGCGCCCCAACCGTCGTGTCCCTACTGCTTCACAGCGCCCGCGGTCAGCCCGGCAACCAGCCACCGCTGCATGAGCAGGTACAAGACTATCCCTGGAAACCCTCCCAGGAGCGCGCCGGCCATCAGCTCGGGCCAGGCGACGTAGAACTCCTGAACGGTCCGCGCGATCGCCAGCGTGACCGTCACCATACCCTCGCTGTGCGTCAGGGTCGCCACCCACAGCAGGTCTCCCCAGGCGAGCAGGAAGGCGAAGAGCATCGTCGCCACCATTCCCGGCCTCACGAGCGGCAGCACGATCCGAAAGAAGATGGCGAACCTGCCGCACCCGTCCACGGTCGCGGCCTCGTCCAGTTCGGTCGGGATCCCATCTATGAATCCCTTGAGCATCCAGGTGGCGAACGGCAGGCAGATCGTCAGGAAGGCGATTATCAGCCCTGTGCGGGTGTCGTAGAGACCTACCTCCGAGAGGATCCGGAAGTAGGGCCCCACCACCAGGACCCCGGGGAGCATCTGCGTGGTGAGGACTAGGCCCATCAGGAAGCCGCGGCCGCGCAGGGCGAAGCGCGAGAAGCCATAGCCCGCCATCGCGCCCAGCAGCGTCGAGATCAGGGCGGTCGTAGTCGAGACGATCGTGCTGTTGAGGAAGTAGGTCGCGTAGTTCTTCCTCACCCACATCGTGGTGTAGGCCTCGATGGTCGCGCGCTCCGGGAACCATATCACGGGGATGCGCAGCGCCTCTGTCTCCGTCTTGAGCGACGTCAGTATCATCCAGACGAACGGGAAGAAGACGAAGATGCCGACCAGGGCGGCGAAGGCGTACACGCCGGAGAGCACCAGCCGCGAGCGGCTGTATAGGATGGGCGAGTCGGTCATCTCAGGCGGAACCCCGCGCCAGCATCCTCACGATTCACTCAACCCTGCCCCCATTACTCCTGGCGGACGACCATCCGCACGTAAGGGATCGACACGAGGAGCAACAGCCCCGTCATGGCGATGGCCATCGCGGACGCGTACTCGAACTTGAAGAACTGGAAGTACTGCTTGAATACCTGCGTGGAGAGGACCTCGGTCAGCGTGCCGGGTCCTCCGCCAGTCATCGCCTGTACGAGCCCGAACCGGCGGGCCTCCCAGATCGTGTCCAGCGCCAGGGCCACGATCATGACCCGCCGGAGCCCGGGCAGCGTCACAAACCTGAACCGCTTCACCGTCCCGGCCCCGTCTATTGCGGCCGCCTCGTAGAGCTCCGTTGGGATGCTCTGCAGCCCGGCGAGGAAGATGATCATCACGAAGGGAAACCCGCGCCAGACGTTCGCGAGTATGACGCTCGGCATCACCAACCGCGGGTCCGTCAGCCACTCCAGCGGGTTGGCGATGGCCCCGATGCGGAACAGCGCGTCGTTCAACACCCCGTAGAGAGGGTTGAGCACCCACTTCCATACGATCCCTGCCACAACGTCGGGCACTACCCAGGGCAGGAGGGCCAGTATGCGGAAGGCCGTCCTGCCCCACAGCGGCCGGTTCACCGCCAGGGCCACGGCCAGCCCAAGGACAACATGCAGCGCGACACTGGCCGCAACGAACAGGACGGTCTGCCACACCACCTGGTGGAAAAGGCCGTCCCGGAAGAGCGTCAGGTACTGAACCAGTGTCAGGCCTGCCCCGGCTGAGCCGCGCGGACTGAGACTGAACCGCAGACTGTGGTAGGCGGGGTAAGCCAGGACCGCCACGAGCAGGACCAGGGTAGGGGCCACGAAGACGTAGCCCATGTGCCGGTCGCGCAGTCGGGGGAGCCCCAGCGGACGCTTCACCTTGCCATCCTTTTGCTGACTTCTATCCTTTGGAAGCCCCGGGGGGCCGGTACGGCTGGCCCCCCGGTCATCATGGCGTTGCAGTTCTGCGGCTTCGCGCTTCCTCCTACCGCGCCCCCAGGATCGAGTTCACGCGCGCGTGCGCGTCCGAAAGCGCCCGATCAGTGGCCTTCGCGCCCGTCATCGCCTCCTGGAGCGCCGTGGCAAACGCGTCGAAGATCTCGGGCCACTCCTTGATCAGCGGCTCGAGGCGGGCGTGCTTGGTCTGCGCCCAGATGACGCGGGAGAACTTGTCGGTCTGCACCATGGGGAGCGAGTTCACGTCCTTGCGGGACGAGATCACCCGGTTGTCGTAGAAGAACTTCTTCTCGATCTCCTTGCTGCCCAGGAACCTGATGAACTTCCAGGCGGCCTCGGGATGCCGGGTATGCGGGCTCATCAGCCATCCCGAGAGCCAGGCGGCCGAGATCTGCGTCTTGCCCACGGGCATCGGCGCCGCCTCAAGCGTCTCGGCGGCGTTCAGGCCCGGGTTGATTGCGTTGATGATCGGGTAGGACCAGCCGGAGCCGACCTTCATCGCGACGCGGCGGTGCGCCATCTGCGTGCGCACGTCGCCGGGACCGAAGGTCGTCACGCCGGGGGGCACGACCTTGTGAACCGTGACCAGCTCGATGATGTAGTTGAACGCCTCCCGAAACTCCCGCGAGTCCATCGCGGAGCGGCGGCCATCAGGCGTCAGGATGTCCGCGCCGAAGCTCCAGACCACCGGCAGGATGCGCAGCGGCAGACCAGGACCCTTGGCCGCCGGTATGCTGAAGCCCCACTGATCAACGCGGCCGTCGCCGTCGGTATCGCGTGTCAGGCGCTTGTTGTACTCGAGGAACTCCGCCCAGTTCTTCGGCGGCTTGTTGGGATCGAGCCCGGCGGCCTTGAACATCTCGCGGTTGTAGATGATCACCATGGACATGTAGTCCTGTGGGAGCGCCATCAGGCGGCCCCTGTGGGTCATGACCTTGATGGCGGCCGGGTCCCAGGCGTCAATGAAGCCCGGCCTCTCCTTCTGGACGAACGGCGTCAGGTCCGCGGCGCAGCCCAGCTCGAAGAACATGGTGAGGGAGAAGTTGTGGAGCTTGACGACATCGGGCATCCTGCGGGCCGCGCACTCGGCCTGATAGCGTGGCTCCTTCTCGCCGTAGGAGATGGGCTCGGGGGTCACCCGGATGCCGGGGTTCTGGCTCTCGAAGACGTTGATCGCCTCGCGGAGCGACTTGCCCCAGACGGTCTCGACGAAGTGCCAGTTGGAGAATCGCAGGGTGACGATATCCTGCGAGCGTGCGGGCGTCAGGAACGAGGCCGCCAGCACGATGACCATCAGCGCGCCAAACGTGACGGCCGTGCGTGTGCGCGTCCTACGCATACCCACTCACCTCCAGGTTGAGCTTCGGTCCGAGCATGCCTTGCGGTTGCCCACGGTCAGGTCTCGGCGTGGTCCCGGGCCAGGTCTCAGCGTTGTCCACGGGCAGGTCTTGGTTTTGTCACGATACGGACACCATGTCCCTATTATGATACCAGCGCCCGAGTGTGTTCAACAGCCCACCTCTTCCTCCTGCCGGCCGAAGGGCCTTTCCTCCGCCGAGATGGAACCCCCAATCGAGTCACCTGATCTTGCCGCCGGGGGTCCCTTCCACCTTCACAGGCGTTGTGCTACGCTTCACAAGTAGCGCGCTTCGCGGAGGAGTACGGTAGCCTGGTAACCGGCCCGCCTGCTAAGCGGGTGGGCGGGTGTTGAGCCCGCCTCGTGGGTTCGAATCCCACCTCCTCCGCCAGGGCTCTACACACCACCCCGGCACTTTGCTGCGAGTGCGTCATCAGGCCGTGGCAACATTGTGCGATCCCAGCCGGCAGACCCCAGGAGGTGAGCCCTAGTGGAGAGCGTCAACTACCTGGCCGTGCTCGTGGCGGCGATAGTCAACATGGCGATAGGGGCCCTGTGGTACTCCCCATCGCTGTTCGGCAAGGGTTGGATGGAGCTCGTCGGCATCCGCCCCGAGGACGCTGAGAAGCGCGCGGCGGGCGCCCGGCGGGCCTACTCCTGGACGTTCGTCGCGTCGCTCGTGATGGCCTACGCGCTCGCGCGGATCCTCTGGTACGCCAAGGTCCAGTCGCTCTTCGGCGGCGCCGCGATCGGGCTGCTCGCATGGCTGGGCTTCGTGGCCACGACCGTGGGCGCCAACTACCTGTTCGAGGGCCGGCCGTGCCGGCTTTACGCGATCAACGCCGGCTATCCGCTCGTATCGCTGATCGTGATGGGAGCGCTGCTGGCTGCCTGGAGGTAGGTGTGGGAGGAAGAGGTCAGTGAATAAGAAGTGGGACGAGCAGTACGCCGAGTCGCGGATCCCGTCCGTGCAGGCCCTCCAGGACCCTCTGAGCATAATCCTGGATGGCCATGACGTCGCGGAGTCCCTTACCGCCCTGGTGCTCGTGGTGAGCGAGGCCTCTGACCCTGATGCCGAGGTCGAGTTCGTGGAGATCTCCGATGGCGGTGGGCCGCACTAGAGGGAGGAGATGATTATGCCGAGCACGGTGGTGCACTTCGAGATCTACGGCGACGAACCAGAGAAGCTCGCGGGCTTCTACAGGGAAGTGTTCGGGTGGAAGATCGACAAGTCGCCCGAGATGGACTACTGGATGATCTACACCGTCCCCTCCGACGAGAGGGGGATGCCGACACAGCCCGGCGGCGTCAACGGGGGCATGATGAAGCGGCCCACGCCCGATGCCCGCGCCTGGCTGAACTACGTCTCGGTGGAGTCGGTTGACGCAACCGTTGAGCAGGTGAAAGCCCTCGGCGGCCAGGTCCTGCGGCCGAAGTCGCCTGTTCCCAAGATGGGCTGGTTCTGCGTGCTGGCCGATCCACAGATGAACGTCTTCGCGCTCTGGCAGGACGACCCAAACGCGGCCTAGCAGACGGATAGGCCAGCGCTGAGGCCGGCCACCTTATAGAAAGGAGGACGCCATGAACGCCAAGGAGACCGCGATTGTCTTCATCGAGTTCCAGAACGACTTCTGCAAGCCGGGCGGAGGCCTCTACGAGGCGGTGCGGGACCAGATCGCCACGCAGAACACCATCGCCAACGCCCAGGACTGCATCCAGAAGGCGCGGGGCAAGTGCCTGACGCTGCTCGTTCCGATCCTGTTCGAGCAGGACTACTGCGACGCCGGGTGCGAGGGAGTGCTCGGGCCGATCCACGTAAACGCGATGAGCGCCAAGGCGTTCCGGAAGGGCACCTGGGGCGGGGAGATAATCGAGGAGCTGACCCCCACGAAGCCGGACATCGTTGTTGACGGTAAGCGGACCCTGGATGCGTTCCACTCCAGCAACCTCGACTTCCTGCTGCGGGTCAACTGCATCAGGAACGTCGCGTTCTGCGGCTTCCTGACCAACGTCTGTGTGGAGGGGACGGCGCGGTCCGCATACGACAAGGGCTACAAGGTCTTCCTGCTGAAGGACTGCTGCGCCGCGATCACGGCCGAAGAGCAGAAGTACGTAGAGGAGAAGTTCTTCCCGTACATCGGAGAGGTCCTTACCCACGACGAGTTCTTGAAGAGGCTGGAGTGATCGATCGGTGACAGGAGCTCCAAGGCGAGAGGGTATCACGCCCAGGCGAGCCGGGCCGTGGCGGGTCTAGGGAGAAACTGCTAGAATACCGTTGTCGGCGGCCGGCGCGATGGCGCGCGCCCGTAGCTCAGTGGATAGAGCGTTGGCCTGCGGAGCCAAAGGTCGTGGGTTCAAGTCCCGCCGGGCGCGCCAGATCAAATGCAGTTAGGACGGCTTTTCTGGCTGCTCACCGCACGCCGGTCCCCCGAGCCGAACGTAGAGAAGGGTTAGCGTAATGGCGACCCATGAAGCCCCGAGCCCGGTGGCAACGTACTGACCCACATGCGGAACCTTGCCC
>VGFA01000017.1 GCA_016869025.1 Armatimonadota bacterium
AGATACAGGTGAAGGCCGGCGAGGTCGTCAACCTGAGTCTGGTCAACAAGGATGACGATTCCGTGCACGACATCGTGGTACCGGGCCTGCGCGTCCGGCTCCTGGCGCCGCCCGGTCAGAAGGTTACAGGCGCCATCCGAGCCACCCGTCCGGGCACGTATGAGTTCTTCTGCAGCATCCCCGGCCACCGCGAATCCGGCATGGTCGGGCGGATCATCGTGACGCCGTAGGGCGTACTGGAAACGCACGGGAGGGGTCTGCGCGAAGATGAGCCGCCGCACGATCCTCGTCGTGGACGACGAGCCCGAGATCACGGACGTCGTCCGCAAGTATCTCGATCGTGACGGCTACCACGTCGTGAGCGCCGCCGACGGCCGGGCGGCGCTTGCGGCCTTCAACCGCGAGAAACCCAATCTCGTGATCCTCGACCTGATGCTGCCCGAGGTGGACGGCTGGGAGGTCGCCCGCCAGATCCGCGCGGCCGGGGGCACGCCGATCATCATGCTCACCGCGCGCGGAGAAGAGGTGCACCGGCTGATCGGCCTGGGGCTCGGAGCAGATGACTACATCACGAAGCCCTTCAGCCCGCGGGAGGTCGTCGCCAGGGTGCGGGCCGTGCTGCGACGCGCCGGCGGCGAGCCGTCCTCCGACGTCTTGACAGTGGGCGACCTGGAGATTGACCAGGGGCGCATGGAGGTCCGGCGGGGCGGCACGGTCGTGACGCTTACGCCGACCGAGTTCAAGCTGCTGGCAGCACTCGCGCGCGCGCCCGGCCGGGTCTTCACCCGGCTGCAGCTGATTGACCTGACTCAGGGCCACGCCTTCGAGGGCTACGAGCGCACGATTGACGCCCATGTCAAGAACCTGCGGCACAAGCTCGAGCCGGATCCTCGGCGTCCCAGGTACGTGCTCACCGTGCACGGTGTCGGGTACCGGCTCGCGGAGCCCGATCGTGACTAGTCTCCAGGGGCGGTTGATCCTAGCTTTCGTGACCGTGGCCCTGGTTTCCGTTGCGGCGGCGGGCATAATCACGAGCGCAACGATCCGGGCCGAGTTCGACCACTACTTCCTGGGCGGCCCGATGATGCTGCCCCCGCCTGGCGCCGTTGGGCGACCCCGCATGCCCCACATGACCGACCCCGGAGAGATGCGCCGGATGATGCGGCGCATGATGGGGCCAGAGGAGTTGCACTTCCTCGCGCAGTTGCGCCGGACGACGTGGCTGGCTGCGCTGGCCGGAGGCCTGGCCGCGGTGCTGCTGGGGATACTCATGGCCCGCTACCTGACGACCCCGCTGCGCCGGATGTCGCACGCCGCGGCGCGCATAGGCCAGGGCGACCTGGCTCAAGAGGTGCCCGTGCCGTCCGACGACGATCTGGGCAACCTGGCGCGCGCGTTCAACACCATGGCCGTTGACCTGAGACGGTTGGAGGAGAGCCGGCGCAACCTCGTCGCCGACATCGCGCACGAACTGGGCACGCCTCTGTCGGTACTGCAGGCCAACCTGGAAGGCATGCTGGACGGCGTGGTAGAGTCCGCTCCTGACCGCCTGGCCGCGCTTCACACGCAGGTGCGCCTGCTGGCGCGGCTCGTCGAGGATCTGCGGGACCTATCGCTGGCGCAGGCCGGACGGCTACCGCTTCACCGCGCGCCGACCGACCTAGCCGCGCTGGTGGTTGACGCGGCCGCGGCGGTAGGCCCGCACGCCGCGGACAAGGCCGTCACCGTGCAGAGCCGGATAGCAACCGGGCTTCCGGCGGTCAGCGTGGACCGCGAGCGCATGATGCAGGTTGTTCACAACCTGCTCGACAACGCGATCCGCAACACGCCCGCGGGCGGAGCCGTGACCGTGGGGCTGGAAGCCGACCCGGCCGAGCTCCGGTTCTGGGTGTCCGACACCGGGCCGGGCATTCCTCCACAGGAGGCCGAGCGGATCTTCGACCGGTTCTATCGGCTGGACGCCTCGCGGTCTCGTGCAAGCGGCGGCTCAGGGCTTGGGCTCGCCATCGTGAAGTCGCTCGTCGAGGCGCACGGTGGGCGGGTGTGGGTGGAGAGCCAGGAGGGGGAGGGGAGTAGGTTCACGGTGGCGCTGCCGCTAGGCACTCGCGGGGTCGGTTGAGCCGGGATCACGGCGGCTCGCAGCGTACAAGGAGATCGTGCCGCTCATCGGCACCCTTCCCCCAAGGGATTCCCGCCCTGCCCGAAGAATCGGGAGGGAAGGCAGTCGCCTGCCAGGGGAGGCCGCGATTTCCTGTGCCGGAGCAGGGCGCAAGCGCCGTCAGCGACATACGCAGAGACCTCGCCAAGACATACTCCGAGGCCCTGCGAGAGAGCATCGGTGACTCTCTGGTTTCGGTTGTTCTCTTTGGCTCCGTCGCCAGGGGGGAGGCGACGGAGCACTCCGATATCGACCTGCTGGTCGTTGCCGAAGGCCTGCCCGTCTCCCGTCTTGTGCGCCAGGAGGTGCTGCGCGATGCGGATGCGCGGGTCGATGCTGATCTCCGCCGGCTCATGCGTGCGGGGGACCTTGTGGAGATTCGTCCCATCCTGAAGACACCGGAAGAGGCACAGCAAACGACGGCACTGTACCTGGACATGGTGGAAGACGCGCTCCTCCTGTTCGACCGTGACGGCTTCTTCGCGGGCGTCCTGGCGGGGCTCCGCCAATCTCTGGAGCGACTGGGAGCCCGGCGGATCCGGCGCGGCGCGCTCCGCTATTGGGACCTCAAGCCCGACTATCGGCCAGGCGATGTGTTCCACATATGACGAACCGGGAACTGGCCGAAGCGCACCTGCGTCAGGCTGAGGAGATCCTGATCGAGGCAGAAGGCCTGCTGGGCCGAGGGGCATGGAACCTAGTAGTTCGTCGGGCGCAAGAGGTTGTGGAGATCGCCCTGAAGTCGGCCCTGCGCGTGGTCGGGGTCGAGGTGCCCAGGGTGCACGACGTGGGTGTCATTCTGATTGATTGCGCAGCGCGCTTTCCGGAAGCACTGCGAGGCGAGAGCGACCGGATGGCCTCGATCTCCCGGCGGCTGAGCCGGGAGCGGGAGTTGAGCTTCTATGGGGATGAACGGACGGGCATGGCGCCTCAACGCTTGTATGCGCATGAAGACGCACAGCAGGCCCTGGCGGATGCGCAGACCGTCCTCGGATGGACCCGAAGCTTGCTATCCGCCGAACGGTAGGTCTCCGTCCCGGCCTCGGCCCCTGTACGAGACCTCGTTCACATCGAGGGAGCGAGGAGGGCGGACTGGGGGGGGTATCACAACTGCGCCTCGCGTCTACCCCGCAAGAGCCACGCCGTTGACATCCGTTACCAGCGCCACGACGCTCCCGCCGAAGCCGGCTCCGGTCAGGCGCGCGCCCAGCGCCCCGTGCTCCATTGCCAGCTCCACGAGACGGTCCAGCTCAGGGGTAGACACTTCGTAGTCTTCCACCAGTGACCGGTGGGACCCGACCATCAACCGCCCGAACGTCCGTGCATCTCCCGCCCGAAGCGCCTCGACACCAGCCAGCACACGCGCGTTCTCTGTGACCACATGCCTGGCCCGCCGGTTGAGCGGCTCAGGCAATCGGGCAATCCGCTCCATATCGCCGGGAGTGAGGTCGCGCAGCGCCCGGGCGCCCAGGCGCGCTGCCGCCTCCTCGCACTCGGCGCGCCGCCGGTTGTAGCCGGCCTCGGCGAGCTTGCGGGGGTGGCCGGAGTCCACGATCTTGAACCGATACCCCGCGGGGATGGGTACCCACTCACACTGTAGACTGCGCGTGTCCAGGAACAGGGCCTGACCTGCTCTGCCCAGCGAAGCGACGATCTGGTCCATCACGCCGCAGCGCACGCCGACATACTCCACCTCGGCCCGGTGGGCGATCAGCGCAAGCCGCAGGTCGTCCAGCGGGATCTCGTACAAGGCCCGCAGCGCGCGCAGGACCGCGACCTCGAGAGCGGCCGAGCTGGCCAGCCCGGCTCCGGGCGGCACCCCGCGCTGGATGCGGAACCTTGCGCCTGGCACCTCGATCCCTTCCTGGGCGAGCGCCCACACGCAGCCGGCGATGTAGTCCAGCCAGGTGCCATCACGCGGCCCTCCGAGCTTCCGCGCCATCCGCTCATCGAAGATCTCGGCATGCGCTTCCACCACGCCGTCGGCCCGCGCGGCGAAGACGCGGGTGACCTGCGAAAGCGGCATCGGCAGAACGAACCCCTCGTTGTAGTCGGTGTGCTCGCCCAGCAGGTTGACGCGTCCCGGGGCCTGCGCGCAGACCCCGTACGATCCGGCGGCCCCGGAAGGCTCGCTCACGGCTGGATGCGCCGCAACGCGCGCGCCGCGTCCTCCGGCAGGATGTCCGCTGTAAACGTACCGGCTCCGAGCTCGGTTCCTGCCAGATACTTCAGCCGGTCCGGGCCGCGCATGACGGGATAGAACTCCACATGGAAGTGGAAGTGGGCCTCCTCGCCCTTCGGCGCGGCGTGGAGCACCATCACATAGGGGAAGGGCCGCGCGAATAGCGCGTCGTACCGCGACACGACTCTTCCCAGCGCGTGCGCCAAGGCGCTAACCTCGGTGTTGTCGAGGGTCCACGGCCCTGGTTGAGCGCGCTTCGGGATCGCCCAGGTTTCGTACGGGAAGCGGGCGAACGGCGGGACGATCACCGCCGCGGCATCGTCCTCCTCCACGATGCACCTGTTGCCAGCCCTCGCCAGGAGATTCCGCAATACCGGCTCCCGGCGGAACGCGGCGGCCTCTACCTGAAGCACGGGCGGGACGAAGGGATACGCGTAGATCTGCCCGTGCGGATGATGGAGCGTGACGCCCACGGCCTCACCGCGGTTCTCGAAGGGCATCACAAACCGGACGTCCTCCCGCTCGTACAGGTCGTGATACCGCTGGGCCCACACTCGCACCAGCAGTTCGCGCCGTTCCTGGCCCAACGTGCCGAGACTCCCGATGTGCTCCGGTGTGTAGACGACGACCTCGCACGCCCCCAGGGCAGGCGCGGTTTCCACAGGCTCCGCATGGATCTCCGGCAGCGGGCCCGGCTGGTCCGCGAACGCGGGAAACCGGTTCTCGAAGACCGCGATCTCGAAATCCTCGAATGGGATCTCCGTCGGCGGTCCTCCAGGATGCGTGGGGCAGAGCGGGCAGAACTCCGCGGGCGGCAGGAAGGTACGCTCCTGGCGGCCGGCGGCATAGGCCACCCACTCCTCCCGCAGCGGATGCCAGCGTAGGTGAGAAGGATTCTCACTTGCGCTCGACCCCTCGGACTGCTGCCGGAGCGTGTGGGCGGCAGTACCGTAGAGTATCAGGCGGCGGCCGTCGGCCTTGCGGAAGGCCCGCGTGTGCACGGTCAGTCCAGGTCCAGGTGATCCCGAATGGCCTGCTGCACTCGGTGACGCAACGTAGGATCTCGCAGGTACCCTGTTAGCCCCTTCAACCGCGCCTTGGAAATGGTCCTCATCTGATGGGCCATAATGATGGAATCCTGGGACTGCCCTGCCTCGCCGCCAGGAAGGAGGACTTCAGCCGGGTATAGGCGCCGGTGCGTTGAGGTCAGCGGGAGAACGGTCACATTGGGCATCGCCTGGTTGAAAGCCTCGCTGCTCACGATGAGCACCGGGCGTGTCCCCCGCTGTCCTGATCCGCGCGCAGGATTGAGATCGGCTTCTGCGACTGCCCACTGAAGCGGGCTGATCACGCATTCCCCCCGGAGGTTTCGGCGTCGGCATCTATGAATGCATCCTCAATCTCTCCCAGGTCTCGCATGAACAGGGGGTCTTGCGCGGCCTCTCTCCAGGAAGCCGCCAATAACTGCCGCTGCAGTTCCTTGAGCTCCCTTCTCAGCGCCCTATCCACCAGGGCGTTCTTGCTCGGAGTGGCACCGCGCGCAACCACCTCGGCCAATGCCGCGAGCACGTCCTCATGGAGATTGAAAGTGGCCTTTCTGGACTTCCCTGCCATGGGATCACCCACCAGTGAAAGGTTGCCTTCCTTTATGGTAAATCAGACTTCCATAGGAAGCAACCGTTTCACCCCACCCGGAACCGCTCCACCGCCTCCCGGTTCAACTCGACGCCCAAGCCCGGCGCCTCGGGGACCCGTACGCAGCCGTCGGCTTCCACTCGGATCGGCTCGACCAGTAGCGCCTGGAACGCCTCCGTGGTGAAGTGCGGGGGATCGTAAGGGAACTCCAGGTAGCCGCAGTTCGGCACCGAGGCCGCCAGCTGCAGGTTCGCGGCCATTCCGATGCCGTCGGCCCAGGTGTGCGGGATGAACCGCAGCCCGTGCGCCTCGGCCATTCCGGCGATCTTGCGCAGCTGGAAGAGTCCTTCCGACAGAGTGGCGTCGGGCTGCAGGATGTCGTAGCAGCGTCGCTCTATCAGCCACCGGAACTCGTGCAGGCCGGCGTTGGCCTCACCGCCGGCGATGGGGATGTCCACCTCGGCGGACAGGCGCGCGATGCCGTCGAAGTCAAATCGCGGCAGCGGCTCTTCCAGCCAGACGACGCCCATCTGTCCCAGCTCGCGCGCCACGAAGCGCGCGGTCTCGTACGACCAGCGCGGTCCCATCGTGTGGTAGGGCAGAATCGTTCCCTGATTGGCGTCGGCCATGATCTCGACCTCGCCGCCGCCGGCGGCCACCGCTGCCTCCACAACGCGGAGATCGTCCCGAGGGTCGTCGTGGTGCAGCCGTAGCTTGACCGCGCGGAAGCCGTCGTCGCGGTAGCGGCGGACGTCGTCGGCCCGCCGCGCAGGGGGCCGGACCTCGGCGGTGCTGGCGTACGCCTTGACCCGGTCGGTGTACCCACCCCACAGCCGGTACAGCGGCAACCCTGCGGCCTTGCCGATGATGTCCCAGAGTGCGATATCCACCAGCCACGGCTTGGCGCCGAACATGCCGGCGGTCCGCAAAAGGTGGATGTGGCGCTCGACCGCAAATGGGTCCTTGCCGACAAGGTAGGGCTTCACCATGTGCTCGACGGTCTCGATCATCTCGCGGCGGCCGTGGGCAAAGGCGGTGCCGACGCCGGTGATTCCGGCGTCCGTGTCAATCTCGAGGACGGTGGCCAGCGTGCCTTCCTGGACGCCGCCGGCGCGCCAGGCCGGGTAGACCGGGCCCGGGAACGGAACGAAGACCGGCGCCATGCGGAGATCCGTGATCTTCACAGCGACGCGCCCGTGCCGGATGGCGATGCGCCCGCAACTGGCGGCGTCCCGCTGCCAGATGCCTGAGGTGGCTCCAGCACGATGACCCGGTCGGCGATGGCGTCGCATTCGGGCGAGCAGGTGAACAGGACCACCTGACGGTCCTTCGCCGCCGCAACCAGCAGCGTGAGCATGGCACGACGCCGCTCCGCATCGAGGTGGGCGAACGGCTCGTCCAGGAACACCGGGGGCCGGCGATCCTCGGTGATGACGTCGAGCAGTGCCAGGCGCAGGCAGAGGTAGAGCTGATCGCTCATTCCCTGGCTGAGGTCGCCCGCCTCTTTCCAGTCACCGGCCGAGGGCGCCCACACCTGCGTCCGGAGCGTGCGCTCGTCAATCGCCACCCGGTTGTACGCTCCGCCGGTGGCCGTTGAGAGGTACTGCCCGGCCCGGCGCTCCAGCAGTTCCCGTGCCGGGTACACGCTCTGCGATCGGGCCTCCTCGAGCATCCGCGCGGTCAGGGCGATCACTTCCGCAGACTGCGCGGCCCGCGCGGCCCGCGCCTGCAGGCCGGCGACCTCTTCGGTCAGGCGAGGGCCCTCGCCGCCATGATGGCGCAGCTCTTCCAGGACGCCTTCCAGGCGTGCGCGCCGCACACGCAAATCCTCCAGCACGCCCGCGGCCTCCCGACCCTCCCGTTCGAGTTGCTCCACACCCCCGGCCGGCAGCCGCCTGGCGCCCCTGGGCAGCGTGCCGATGGTGGCGCGCACGCTGGAGAGCTCCTCTGCGATCTCGCGCAGCCGGCCTTCCAGCGCCGCCCTTGGATCGCTACCGCGGATCTGCCGCAGCGATGCCCGAATCTCCTCGCGCTCGCGCAGGAGGTCCATGTAGCTTGAGAATCGGCGCTCGACCTCCTCGATCTCCGTGCTTCCTACGGCGCGAAGACGGTCCGCCACCAATTCCCCGGCCTGGGCCAACTGGCGCTGCAGCATCTCAAGGCGGCGGCGCAGCTCCAGCACCCGCTGCTCTTGCGCCCGGTAGACGGCCCCGGCCTCGGTGGTCCGGCCACGGTAGCGCAGCGCGGCGATCGCTATGCCCGCGCCGGAGGCCAGCAGCACCCCGCCGATCCAGTGCTGCAGGAGCGCCGCGATGAGCGCGCCTCCTGTGATGAGGATCCCGCTGCTGCCGGCCAGCGTCCACCCCATGGCGCTCACCCTCGCCGTGTTGTGGTGGCGCGTGGCCAGGTGCTCCAGCAGACGCTCTTCGCGGACGGCCTGCTCGCGCGCATCGCTGAGACCGGACTCCGCCAGGAGGTACTGACGGCGGGCCTGGAACAGCTCGGCAATCAGCGCTTCCTGCTGCGACGAGAACTCCGCCAGCCCTGCCTCGATCTCAGCCAGGCGGTTCAGCAACCCCTCCGCGCGTTTGAGGTGCTCGCTGGTCGCGGCTTCTTCTTCGATGAGCGCCTGCTCCCGGCGATGAAGATCGGTCACCCACCGCGCAACGCGCGCGAGTTCGGCCCGCTCGGCGGCCTCGCGCTCCACCCCCTCCAGTTTCTGCGCGACCTCGCGTAGCTCCAGACGGTGGAGCTGCGCGCGCTCCTCGCGCTGCCGCAGCGCGGCCTGCCGCTCCAGCAACTCGGAGGCACGATCGGATGCGCCCCCTCCGCCCGGAAGATCCGCAACAAGCCGGGGACGCTGCTCCGCCAGCCACCGCAGCGCGCCCTGGACGCCCTCGGAACCGGCGCCGCTGAGGATGCGCGATAGGTGTGTGCTGAGCAGGCGGCGGTCCTCGCCAACGCGCGCGATGTCGCCCTGCGCAACGAACGCCGTGGCCCGGTAGGCGCCCTCGGTGGCCAGGCCGATCCACTCCAGCAGACGCCGCTGGACTTCGCGCAGGGACTCGACGCGGTCTCCGCCGCCTTCCCGCTGGAGGAGGATCGTACCGGCCTCCAGGTCCTTTCTCAGCAGGTAACAACCGCCTCCGACCCGCATCCCGACCGTGATCTCGCCCAGGCGCGACTCGCCCCAGGAACGCAGCCGCGCGACGGCCTCACCGCGTGCCGGGTTGCCGAACAGCCCCTCGAAGATCGCTTCCATGAGTGTGGTCTTGCCGGCTTCGTTGGGGCCTCGCACGACGGTCAGCCCGGGTCCGAAGTCCGCCTGCCAGTCGGTGAACCGCTTGAACCGGCGCAGCCGGATCCGTGTGATCGTCATGAGGGACGCCGTCCTTCGAGTAGCCAGAGCCCCAGGCGCAGCGCGGCGCCCACACGGCGCTTCACCTCCGGGTCCGAGGCCCGTGCCATCTCAGCCCGCGCTACCCCAACGAACCTGCCGGCCACCGAAAGATCTGGATATGTGGCCGCTTCCAGGTCTGCGGGAGACGGCAGCGAATCGTCCACGATCTCCAGCGAGAGGAAGCCGCCGGCCAGGCGGTTGCGCAGATCGTCCACATCAATGAACTGGTTGATGCGGGAGGTCCCACGCAGATGGATGATGGCGGCATGGTTGGGATCGGCCAGCGCCTGGATCGCTTCGACCAGTTCCTCGGTCGAGTTGAACGCCGCCGGCTCGAAGACGTACCGCACGAACCGCCGCTTCGTCACCGGGACGGGCTGCACCACCGGGACGGGCTGCACCGCGGTCCCCTCTTCGAACCGCACGAGCAGGGGCGAGCCCTCGCCCTCCTCTGGCACCACCATCTCCGGGGCTCCCGGACACCAGGCCGTGACAGCTTCGGTCGAGAGGTCGCGCCGGACCGGCGATCCTCCCAGGGCCAGGTAGCCGGCTCCCGATGCCGCGATCTGGCGGCGCAGGGCTCGTAGGCCCTCTTCGGACTCGGGGATCTCCATGTGCAGCGCGCCCACCAGATAGCGCTGGCGCCTGTGGACGCTGATGGCCGCAAGTGCCTCGGCGTGCACCGGCGCCGCGCCCCAGGACACGCCCACGACGGTCAGGTCGAGGTCGCGCATCTCCACGGCCCTAGGCGTCTCCGGGAAGACAATGACGCGATCGAGATCGGAGAACGCACCTTGGGCGTAGACCTTCTCGTAGCAGGCGTCAAGCGGCCCGGCCGCTATGAGCACCGGTATGCCGCGCTTTGAGAAGCGCTCGATCTGCGAACACGCGAACTCCGCCAGATCCCGCGGGGGAAACGGCGTCCCAAATAGGTTCCCGGTGATCAGCACCAGAGCGGGGGCAAGATCCAGGCCTTGATCCACGGCCCGCACGAAGGTATCGCGCACCTGAAGGCGGTGGGCGGAACCCGCATCCCCCAGGAACGGGAATGCGCCCCCCAGGCGAACGTCGGCCAGGTGGTAGATCGCCGGCCCGCCTCCGGGCTGGATCTCTGCCGGTTCGGTGATGGCCATGGTCTCTAGAGTCATTCTTCCCGACATTGCCCTGCCTCAGGCGCCCTGCTTCAGCCGCCCTGCTTCAGGCCGCCTGCCTACCGCGGCCGGATACTAGCCAGTGATGCCGAAGATCCGCCGCGCGTTTCCGGCCAGGATCAGGGCCCGCTCGTCATCGCCCAGGCCTAGCTGCTCCAGGATCGCAACCTGTTCGTTCACGAGTTCCTGCCGGTAGCCACTGAAGTAGGTCGAGTCGGTGCCGAACAAGATGCGCGACGGCCCGAAGGTACGCAGCGCATCCCTGAAGACCTGCTCGAGAGACGGCTCGCCGGGGACGTAGGTGCGCCAGTTGTTGGTGCCGGAGGTGTCCACGCAGATGTTCTCCGTGTGATAGGCAAGCAGGAGCATCTCGCGCAGGAAGCCGGCACCGAAGTGGGCCACGATGAAGGTGACCTCGGGGAACTCCCGCCCCGGGCCCGACAGCGCCAGCGGATTGGCGAAGGTCAGGTCGTAGAACATCCCAACCGTGATGCCAAAGTGGATGATTATCGGCAGGTTGCACTCGGCGGCCGCCTCGTATACCGGATAGACCAGGCGGTCGTTGAGCGCTACCCGGTAGGCCGGTGCGTAGAGTTTGAGCGCGCGGATCCCCATCGAGGGGAACTGCCGTACGGTCCTCGCCGCGTCCGGGTGCGTGGGGTCCATGAGCGAGCCGCAGCCGTAGAGCCGATCGGGCCGCAGCCTGACGAACTCGGCCAGGTCGTCGTGGGCCTCGCCCATGGCGATGAAGACCCCAGAGGAGACTCCCGCCTTGTCGAAACCGTCCAGCCACATCTGCGCCTGCTGTTCCAGCGTGACCCCTTCGAGATGAGCAATCCGCTCCTGGAAGGTCTGCCCGCGGGATCGGGCACGCTCCCGTGCGACCGCGCGGTTCGACGATGCCCGGTCACGCTGGCGCCTGTACATCGCGGCCGTGGTGAGGTGCAGGTGGGCGTCAATGATCTCCGTGGGTTTCCGTTGCATGCCTACTGGTGCAGGATCTTGGACAGGAAAATCCTGGTGCGCTCCTCCTTTGGGTTTGTGAAGAAGTGCTCGGGCGTGCCGTCCTCGACGATTGCGCCTTCGTCCATGAAGACCAGTCGGTCGGCGACCTCGCGGGCGAACCCCATCTCGTGGGTGACCACGATCATCGTCATCCCGCCACGCGCCAGGTCGCGCATGACGTCCAGCACCTCCTGAATCATCTCCGGGTCGAGCGCCGAGGTGGGCTCGTCGAAGAGCATGATCTTGGGCTGCATCGCCAGCGCCCGCGCGATGGCCACCCGCTGCTGCTGGCCGCCCGAGAGGTGTGAAGGGTGGGAATCGGCCTTCTCCGGAATGCCGACGCGGACCAGCAGATCGTGGGCGATCTTCTCGGCCCGCTCGCGCGGCCACCTTCTCGCCTGGATGGGCGCCAGCGTGATGTTCTGCAGCGCCGTCAGGTGCGGGAACAGATTGAACGACTGAAAGACCATGCCTACCTCACTGCGCACGGCGTCCACGTTGCGCAGGTCATCCGTCAGCTCGGTCCCGTCCACCACGATGCGTCCCTGGCTGTGAGCCTCGAGGCGGTTGATGCAGCGGATCATGGTGGACTTCCCGGATCCCGACGGTCCGGCAACCACGACTACCTCGCCGGCGCCCACGGCCAGGTTGATGCCGCGCAGGACGTGCAGCTTCCCGAACCACTTGTGGACGTCCTCCAGGATGATGATCGGCTGCCCATTCGCCACAACCAGCATCTTTCGGCATGTTCGCCGGGCTTCCTGTCCGGAGGACTCCAGGCGCGATCTACGAACCATTCAGGCATGCTTCTACTCCTGCTCGTTGCCGCGGCCGCCGCGGTCTACTCCTCGGTGGGCCACGGCGGGGCCTCCGCGTATCTCGGCATGCTGAGTCTCTACGGCGTGCCCCCCCGCGAGATGTCCACCAGCGCGCTGCTGCTCAACGTGCTGGTGGCCGGGATCGCGACGGTCACCTACGCGCGCGCCGGCCATCTCTCGGCCCGACTGGCATGGCCGTTCATGGTTACCTCGGTTCCGTTGGCGTACCTGGGCGGGCTGCTGCACGTCGCCCCGCGCGCCTATACTCTGCTTCTGGGTGTTGCGCTGCTGGGGGCGGCCCTGCGGCTGTGGTGGACTCCGTCAGAGCGGCCTCCGAAAACGCTTGCCCTTCCTGTGGCGCTTGTCTCCGGCGCCGGCATCGGGATCTTGTCGGGGATCGTCGGGGTCGGAGGCGGCATCTTCCTGAGCCCGTTGATGATCCTCGCGGGATGGGCCGGCGCAAAGCAGACCGCGGCGGTCTCGGCCGCGTTCATCGTGGTCAACTCGATCGCAGGACTGGCCGGCCGCGCGGCGCGCGGCGCCCTGGTCGTCGGCGATCTGGGGCCGCTCGTTATCGCGGCGTTCCTGGGCGGCCTGGTCGGTTCCCGGCTCGGCGCGCACCGGCTTCTGCCAGTTCACATCCGTCGCGTGCTGGCGGTGACCCTGCTCTTCGTCGCGTTCAAGAATCTCTGGATCTGGCTGGGGAGCCTGTAGCGCCGGGCCGGAATCAGGCCCTGTCTACAGCTCCAGCCAGGTCCCAATCCCGCGCTCGACCGCGCGGCGGTAGACGATGGGCGCGGTGGCCACGTCGTCCAGGGCCAGCCCCAGGTTGCAGGTCATGGTGCGCTCCAAGGGGTCTTGGCGCCCGGGCTTCTTCCCTGCCACCAGCTCCCCAACCGTGGCATGTACCGGCGGAATGTCCTGGAAGTACCCGACCCCGCGATAGTGCTCAAGTTGAGGAATGTCGTCCGTGCAGAACTTGTCCGTCTCTTTCATGGCCGGGCCGTCCCAGTAAGTGTCGAAATCTACGAGCGACGCGAACGCGCCTTTGTTCAGCCAGCCGGCCTTGATCGTCGCGTGCGGCCTGCGCAGAATCGGTCCCGCGGTGACGACCATATCGCAGCCGTCAACGGCCTCCCGGGGCTGTTTCGCCTTGACGACCCGCAGGCCCCAGCGCTCCTCCACCTCGGCGGCGAACCGGTCGGTCTGCTCGGGCACGATATCGTACGCGGTCACGCGCTCGAGCGGGAACAACACCTTGAGGGCTTCCAGGTTGCTGCGCCCCTGGACACCGCAGCCAAGGATCCCGACGGTGCTGGAGTCGGGCCGGGCCAGGCGCTTGGCCGCAACCGCGGTGGCCGCGCCGGTTCGCATCGCTGTTATCCACGCGCAATCCATGACCGAGAGCGGCATGCCCGTATCATCGTCGTTGAGGATTACCAGGCCGCTGATGTACGGCAGCCCGCGGCCCTGGTTCTCCGGATACCCGCTCACCCATTTCATTCCGACCGCCCGCAGCGCGGGAACGTACGCTGGCATCGCGTGAATGAACGCGTCGGGCCGCGTGT
The DNA here is from genome assembly GCA_016869025.1 of Armatimonadota bacterium. Taxonomy (NCBI): domain Bacteria; kingdom Bacillati; phylum Armatimonadota; species Armatimonadota bacterium. Next base: position 13,918 of record VGFA01000017.1, read on the forward strand.
GCACGCCCGGCTTGGGCGGCATCTCGACGCGGCCCTCGCCGTGCTCGCGGAATGCCACTTCCAGGGCTTCTATGATCTCTTTCATCGTGACGCCGGTAGACGCAACGTCCGACTGCGAGAGGTAGAGGATCCTCTGTTCAGGCATGGCCTCTCTCCTTGATGCTAACTTGAGGGATACCCGGCCTCGCCGTGGGGAGGCCTGGCTCCGCGGGTAGGATTCGAACCTACAACCCTCCGGTTAACAGCCGGACGCTCTACCATTGAGCTACCGCGGAACGCGGGACGAGCAGGACCAGCGCACTCATTCTAGGAAACGCTCACAGGGGCGTCAAGCCGCGGCACCGGCCCAGGCGCGGGCGAGGTGAACCGCGAATCCTCCTAGAAGCTGCCTGACCGTGGCATCTTCACCTGACCGCGAGGGGGTGGCCGCGCTGGCAACTCGTTCCGAACTGGTCATCAATACGTCCATCGTCGTCCTCACGGTGCTCGCCGTCGTGGGCGCCGTCCGCCTGCTCCTCGAGGTCGGCGAGATCCTTGTCGTGGTTCTCATCGCCGCGATACTGGCAACCGGACTCAGCCCGGTGGTGGAGAGGCTGGCCCACCGTACCTGGACCCGGCGCCGGCGGCGCCTGCCGCGTTCGGCTGCGATCGCCTTGGTGTACCTGGGCGTACTGGTGGCGCTGGTGCTCGCCGGCGGCCTGCTTATCACGCCGATCGTGGCGGAGTCGCGGCAGTTCGTGGAGACGGCGCCCGAGTTCTACCAGGGGTTGCGGGCGATGCTGGCGGGGTTCCAGCAGCGCTACGCCTGGCTTCCGGATCTGACCGCCCTGCTGGATCGCCTTCCCCACGAAGCCGGCCGCCTCACCGCGTATGTCGGCGCGGCTACCGGCGTGGCGTTCCGCGTCTTCGGCGTCGTCGTTTCAGCCATCACGGCCCTGATCCTCAGCATCTACATGCTGCTGGAGGGGCCGACGATCAAGCAGGGCTTCCTTTGGCTCTTCCCACGGCAGCGCAGGGGGCAGATCGAGGCGGTGCTGGGGCATGTCGGACTGAAGTTCGGCGGCTGGCTGCGCGGTCAGCTCCTGCTCGGTCTCATCATCGGCGCGGCCGCCGGCCTGGGCACCTGGGCGATCGGGCTCCCTTATCCGCTCCTGCTGGGGCTGGCCGCCGGTGTCACCGAGTTGATCCCCATGATCGGGCCGGTGCTGGGCGCGGTCCCCGCGGTGCTGGTGGCGCTGTTCGGGTCAACCTGGCAGGTGGTGGCTGTGGTCGTCTTCTTCACGGTGATCCAGCAGATCGAGGGCAACATCCTGGTGCCGCGCGTGATGAAGAAGGCCGTGGGGCTCTCACCGCTGCTGACGATCGTGGCGATCATGATCGGCGCCAAACTCATGGGGGTTCTCGGCGCGTTGCTGGCGGTCCCGGTGGCGGCGGCGTTGCAGGTTATGGCCGGAGAGGTGATTCGGACCTTGCGCGGGCCGGATTAGGGCTCGTCCGCCTCGATGGCGGAAAGCGCCAGTGACAGTGCCGCGGTGAAGAAGGCGGTGGCCTCGTGCTCGCAGAGATCGTTGAAACCCCGACGATCGAGGAACGACCGGAGGGGCGGAATCAGTTTCGAGAGCTTGCGCGAAGTATAGGAGAACAGGTCCCAGTACGCTTCCTCCGCTGCCGGATGGCCCATGCCGGTGCGCTCGGTCAGCGAGAGATACCTGCTGTGCAGATCGCGATACTGCGCGTCCTCCTCGTGCTCGGCCTGGGTCCGGTCCAGTAGCCGCGACACCTCGGGGTCGTCCAATGCCTCCTGCGCCAGGAAGCTCATGTCCAACAGAAGCTCGGCCAACTCCTCGGTCGGATGACCCAGGTAGAGATCCTGCTTGTGGCTCTCGGCGCCGATCAGGCGCCGCAGCTCGCGACTCATCTCGTCGTCGGCCTTGGGAAGGCGCGGGGGCTTCAGCGAGGGGCCGTTCACGCGCTCGCGAATCGTGATCCGTTCGAGCAGGTCGGGACCAAACCGCTCGGTGAGAAATGCCTCGATCAGCACCCGGCCCGGCGCGTGTGTGTGCGCCAGGGTAACGGTCTCTCCCTTGAAGGCGGTGTATCGCCATCCGGAACCGGCCAGGGCGTCGAGCACGCCGGCTATGCGGCTCAGAAGAGGACCGGACCCGCCGACCTCGCGCCGTAGCGCCGCCGACAGCGCGCGCAGCGACCGGCCGCGAAATGCGAACGCGCGCGGGCGGTCGAAGATCTGGATGTCTATCTCGGTGATGGTCCTGGATTTGGGCATGCGTGGAAGAGTTCCATCCTCCGGCTCGTCCCTATCGTCGGGGATGCGCCGGTGGTTGTCAACCTGTAAGGGCCCGAGGCGTGGGCTCCCCTGCTACGGCTGCTCGCGCCAGGAGGTCAGGGTGTTGAACGCCCCGCCGCCGATCGCGAAGCCGGTGGTGTTGTAGCTGAACTGCGTGTCCTGGTCGAACTGGACCGTCCTCGACTGGATGGCGCCGTTGGAGAGGCTCGCCTGGTCAAGCTGCACCCTGCCGTTGGGCGCCAGGATGATGGCGTTGATCCCCCCGGTCTGGTGGAACTCCACCGCGTAGATGTCGGGTGCCACGTCGCTGGCGCAACTCTGGAGCACGAAGCGGCCCGGGTTGATGTTGGCATTCGCTTCGTCCACTCCAAAGAACGTTCCCTGGCCTATCTCCATGCGCCCGGCCATGTGGAGGACGACCTTCCCGGGACCGGTGACCCTCACCCGGCTGGTCTTCCCGACGATCAACGTGTTCAGATGTACCGTGAGGATCTCGCTGGCGCTGGTGGTGGCGAAGGTCAGGGTCGAGTTCGCCTCCATCTCCACGTTGCGGAGGACCGTGTTGGCGTTGGCAGCGCTGATGGTGAGATTGGACTGGTTGAGACGGTCACCTGATGCTCCGGCCGCCGGGCTGCATGTGAAAGCCGGCAGCACCGGGCAGACCTGCCCGCCCGGGTAGTTGCTGGTGGTCACCCCGGCCACCTGGCTGTAAGGCGGCCCGCACGAACCCGAACAGGTCACGGTGCCGCCGGCAGTGGCATTGCCAGGCTGGCCGCCGTAAGCGGCGGTGCGGGCGAGCGAGCCCGGCGTCTTGGGCGGCCCGAAGAGCGCGATGTTCTGGTTGCTGCCCACATTGCCGCGCGTGATCGTGTCGCGGTCGAGCGTGACCCCATCACGGCCGCAGACCGCGAAGTCCAGGTCCGTCAGCATCGCCTGGCGCAACACGATGACCACGGTACGCCGGCCAAGAGACCGCGTGCTGTCCGGGACAAACCCGGTGGCCGTTACGATGCGTTCGTTCGGTCGGGGCGCGACGGCGCAGGGATCAGGACTGCCTGGCACCGTGCCGTCCGAGCACCGGACGGCCACATCGAATACACCCAGGACGCCCTGGGTAGGGTGCACCATCTGCCTGTTGCTCTCGCCCGGGTAGGTCCCGCCGGTCTCGTTGACCCTGGCGACCGCATAGTGGATGCCTGCCTCGGCCACAGCCAGTGCCTGCACGCCGTGGCGGTAGGAGAACCCGCCCTGAATCTCTCCGAGCAGGCTGCTGAGCAGGCCGACCGAGAGTACTCCGGCCGAGATGAGAAAAAGCAGGATCATCAGCAGGACGTTGCCGCGCTCGTTACCGCAGGCGCCGGTCCTCCGCTGTCGCCCCCGTGGATCCTGCGGGACAGGCGGGTTCACAGCGTGCGCGGGTCTGGATTCCTGAGGTTTACCAGAACCGTCCATGTCTGCTCCCTCGATCCCAGTGCGCCTGCCGCCGCCCGCTCGACCATCGTGACGCGGACCATGCGGATTGATCGTATGTCGTCAGGAGTTGTCGGGTTGACAATGACGACGCCGCTTGAGTCGTAGTACTCAAACGTGAGAGAGGCGATCGCCACCGAGGTGGGGTCGGTGATACTGGCCACCCGTTCCATCGCGCCGCTCACGCAGTTGGTGACCAATTCCTGCACCACGTTCACGGAGGTCCCGCCGACGATTTCCGTGCCCAGGCCGAACCCGATCGTTTGCGTAGGGTTGCCTACGCCTGCGCCGTCCAGGTCCGTGTTGAAGTAGAGGCGCGTCGCCGTCGGCGTCAGCGCGCCGTCCTCGGCCACGATCGCGTCGCGGCACCTGGGGATCGTGCTGGCCGGGCTGACCGCGTAGCCGGCCTGTCGCAGGCGGTCGGCGATCCACTGGATGACAAGGCGCCCGTGCTGCTGGTTGTGGACGGTGCTCTCCACGAGCAGGCGCGCTCGGATCGCGGTGCCCAGCGCAAGGTAGATCGTGGCCATCACCAGCGACCCGATGGCCAGGGCGGCAAGCACCTCGACCAGCGTCATTCCACGCTCTGCGTGCTTCATCACGGGAACCTGATGTCGGTGAAATACGTGGACAGTGCGAGGAACGGTGCCACAACGCCTTTGCGGTAGAGCGTGACGTTGACCTGTTTGAGGAGTGGTACGGCCGTGTCCGCCACCGCGATCTCCGCGCGGCTGAACACAATGGGAAGGCAGGGCTCCGGCGATGCGCAGGTCGCCGCTGTTTCCGTCCAGGAGCCGCTGACCCCGGCATAGCCGGTATTGCGCAGGTGATCCACCATGGCCTGCATCCAGGCGGCCCCGGTCGAGTGATCGCCGATCTCCCCGGCCCGGCTGATCGCGGCCATGTATCCCTGGCTGAGCATTATGACGATCGCCGAGATGAGCAGCATGCCGACCATGACCTCAAGCAGTGTGAACCCCTGCTGGCCGCCCCGGCAGCCGCGTCCCCTCACCCTCGCCGTGGCAACGGATGCCATCAGTCAATCCTCACGCGGCCGGTTGCGGCCGCGACCGAGATCTGCCGCGTCCGGTTGGTCACCTGGTTGCGCAGCGTGATCGTGCTGGCGGCTGCCGTCGTCCCCAGGGTCTCGAAGATGACCGTCTGTGGAGTGTCGGTGACAGTGATATCGGGAGGCAGGTGGCCCGTCTTTATCACTGCGCTCTCGGCAGTGATGGTGTAGAGGTTACTGTCGAACACGGCCACGACAGTCCGGCGCTGAGAGACGCTTACCTGCTGGCCGGCCCGCAGGTCGGTGGCGATCGTTTCCGCCCAGGTGTGAAGGCGCTGGTTGCTCACGAACTCCTGGTACTGGCCCAGCGAAGCCGCGACGAGCACCGCCGCGACGGCGCCGACGATCACGAGTTCTATGAGCGTGAAACCAGATTGAGATCTGTGGTACATCAACGATACGCCTCCAGACCCATCCGGCGTGGGAAGTGGCCCGTGGCGCTCCAGACCCCTGGTATAGGCTCCATACCCATCATGCCTCCTGGCTAGACCCCGATCATACGACGGGCGGTCGCAGCAGCGCCTCCCGCGTCGCCCGGGCCAGGGCCCGCAGATCAGGCATGGGAAGATTCTCGATCTGCATCAGCACCTCCCCCGCCTGCAGGATGGTGCGCTGCAGGTCGCCTTCCTCGGCCTCGGCCGCGGCCACCAGTCGGGTCCACTCCGCGCCCCGCGCCCACGCCTCGGTAGCATCGGCACGGCGCTCGGCCGGCGACGGCACAAGCCGCCGGCGCGTGCGGTGCCACTCCGCCTTGAACTCTCCGGCCACAGGGTCGGGTTCGAGCCCGAACTGCCGTTCCAGGCGCGCGATCTCGTCCACGATGTGTGCGACCGCCGCCAGGCGCGCCTTGCCCCCGCCGCCACGGGGTGGCCGTTCCGTGCCCAAGGCGGCTGCGACCGCGGCCAGCCGCGGGCCGGTAGGGGGGACCTGCTTGCGCCGCACGAGTTCTGCGAGGATCAGCAGGCGTGCGTGCCGCAGCCGCATCGCCCACCTGCCGTTCTCAGTCAGGCAGGCGTTGCGGTCAAGGTATCCCAACGACTGCAGCACGCCGGCCCGCAGCAGGAACTCGGTGCTCAAGCCGTCGCGCGCCCGGGCGGCCGCCTCCGCGATCTCTCCATCGGGCAGCTTTCGCGGCTGCCGCATCCGGCGGCCCAGCAGGCCCTGGTAGGCGGCGAACGACCTGCCGATCTCGGCGAGCGCGGTGCGGAGATCCCTCCGCGACAGCAGGTTCAGCACCTGCGAGTAGGTGGGGGTGAACGCGGAGGTCACCGGCTCTGCCTCTGCTCCGGATAGGGCCAGGCCGAGCTGGGCCTCGGCCCGATCAGAAGCCGGGACAACCACCACGCCGACGCGGTCGCGACCCCTGCGGCCGGCCCGTCCAGACATCTGTTGGAACTCGGTTGCCGAGAGCGAGACCGGCCCTTCCGGGCTGTTGCGTACGAGCGTTGACAGCGCCACGGTGCGCGCGGGCACGTCCAGCCCGCTCGCCAGCGTCGTCGTGGCCGCGACCGCGCGCACCAGGCCGAGGGACAGCAGGTCCTCAACCGCAAGGCGCCAAGCCATCAGGTGGCCTGCGTGGTGGGGCGCGATCCCGCACTGGATCAACGTGTGCCGGTAGGCGTGGCCCAGCAGCGTGGGGTACTCCGACTCCCACCTGCCGAGCGCCCTGGCTCGCTCCTCCGCCCCGGGCAGCCGAAGCGCGGATAGCTCGCGGACCGCCACGTCGCACTCGCGGCGTGAGGGGAAGAAGAGGATCGCGGGCAGCAGGTTGCCGGCATCCAGCTGGCGCACCAGTTCGGTCAGCCAGCCCCGGCGACGCTCCTCGCGCCGCACCTTTCCGGCCAGAGACGGCGGCAGGAGGCCGCCGCCGCCGTCGGCCAGGAGCAGCCGCAGTGGAACCGGACGCCGATCCTCCAGCACTACCGCCGGTGGCCGGCCGCGGATCTCGGTCATCCACCCCGCCAGTTCGTCCACGTTGGGAATCGAGGCGGACAGCAGCAGGAGCCGCGCATTGGAGGGTGAGAGGAGCAGGATCTCCTCCCAGGCCGTGCCGCGCTCCGTATCTCCGATGTAGTGCGCTTCGTCGAGGACGATGAACGCGATGCCGGCGCCCCCGGCATAGAGGATGTTGCGAAGGATCTCGGTGGTGCCCACGATGACCGGCGCGCGGGGGTTGATGCGCCGCTCCCCGGTCACCAGGCCGACCGCTTCTTCCCCAAACAGCCGCTGGAACTGGCGGAACTTCTGGTTCGAGAGCGCCTTCAGCGGCGTGGTGTACCAGCTCTGGCCTCCGGCCGTCAGCCAGGCGCGGATCGCCTCCTGCGCGATCCAGGTCTTGCCGCTGCCGGTCGGCGCCGAGACCAGGACGTCTCTCGATCCCAGAGCGGCCAGGGCCTCCTGCTGGAACCGGGCCGGGATGAACTCGCCGGGGGGCGCCTCGCCCACCTCGGCCAGGGTGGGGCGGATGCCCGGATGCAGGGTGACCTGGCTCACCGTGTCAGTATAGCGCAGTCAGCATGGCGCAGGATGCCGCAGGGTTTCCCGCCGAACTCCCAGTCCACAATGCGCACGCGGGCGACCAGGGTTCTGGATGAGCTGGGCATCCACTACGACCTGTTGGAGTTTGAGGCCGAGGAGCACACGGCTGCGGAGGCCGTCGAGCGTCTTGGAATCGCGCCGGGGCAGCTCTTCAAGACGCTGGTCGTGCGCTCCAGCGAGGGCGCGGTCCTGTTGGCGTGCGTCCCGGCCAGTCACGAGCTGGACCTCCGGGCGCTGGCGCGGTGCGCGGGTGCCCGCCGCGCCGAGCTGGTGGACGCGGGCGAGTTGATGCGGCTGGTCGGCTACGTCAAAGGGGGCGTATCGCCCCTGGCGACACGGCGGCCCTGCCTGACGTTCATTGACGCCTCAGCCCTTCAACACCCCCGGATAAGCATCAGCGCGGGCGTGCGGGGGCTGCAGATCTGGATTGACCCGCGCGACCTTGTGCGCGCTACGGATGCCCGGGTGGAACAAATGCACGGCAAGATCGGTTGAAGGAAGAGTGGAGGCGCCGGGGGGTTCCCCGGACATCCTCCGGGAACTGACTGAGACACTGATTGAAAGGGGGTCCTAGTCATGAGTGCGGGCTGCTGCGGTCTGAGGGTTGGGCAGAATGTGCCGGATTTCCGACTCGAAACCTTTGAGCCGTCCAAGAGCGATTTCGGAGAGGTTAGTCTCGCGGCGCTGCGCGCCGGCGGAAAGTGGACGGTCCTGTTCTTCTACCCTGCCGATTTCACCTTTGTCTGAGCAACCGAGTTCGCTGCTCTGGCAGAGCAGCATGAGGCGTTCAGTCGGCTCGGAGCCGAGGTCGTAACCATCAGCACGGACACGAAGTACGTCCACCTAGCATGGCAACGGAACGAGAAGATGCTGAGAGACGTCAGGTATACGATGGCGGCGGACCCTACCGGCAACGTCTCTAGGCTGTTCGGCGTCTACGATGAGGACACAGGGCTCGCGTTGAGGGGGACGTTCATCATCAGTCCCAGCGGGACGCTCCTGAACTCAGAGGTCAACCACTACAACCTGGGCAGGAACGTCGAAGAGCTGCTCCGGAAGCTCAAGGCCAACCTGCGCCTGGCCAGACACGCCGGCGAGGGCACTCCCGCGAAGTGGAAGGATGAGGGGGACAAGACCCTCAAGCCATCGGCGAAGATGGTGGGCAGGGTGTACGAGGAGTACGCCGATGAGGGGCGCGGAGGGCAGGCCTGAGGGCCGCGTGCTGGCTGGGATTGGGTCGGGCTGGTGGAGACGAGGGGATTCGAACCCCTGACCCCCTGCGTGCAAAGCAGGTGCTCTCCCGCTGAGCTACGTCCCCGCGTGGGTTGCGCCTCCCATGATAGCGGTTCTTGCGGGGTGGTCGCAACCGGTACCCCCTGCCTTCCGCGCAACCCCTGCGACTCCCCTTTGCGCGGCAGGCCCCAGGACAACAAGGAAGCGAGCCGGGGGGCCTCCCCGGCTCGCGCCTCCGTGACAACCTCGCCTTCGCCCTTACGGCATGGCAATGTTCAGCCCGACGTACCAGCCGCCCCACTTGACGCCGCAGCTGGTCGACCCTCCGCACATGATCGTGGGGTCGTACCGCCAGTCTATGGCCCTGTATCCTGCCTCGGCACCCACCGTTGGGCTGAAGTTGTACCCCAACGCGACCTTGTAGTCCAGTAGCGAAGCAGGCGCCTGCACGACACCCCCGAGGTTCCAGTTCAACTGAGAGCCGGTCTGTCGCGGGGTGTACCCCAGGTCGCCCGTGAGGTACCAGTTCCCGCCGAAGTTGACCCTTGCATCTGCTCCGAAGCGGAAGCCGTTCAGCCGGACGTACCAGGGAAAGGCCGGGTCCTCAAACGCGCTGCCGCCGTACCCCGCGTAGAAACCCGCCCGGCCGTTAGCCATGGGGAAGTTCCGGTGCACGTTGAGGTTCCAGAAGCGGTTGAACGATCCGGGATCACCGCCACCGCCCGTCCAGTTGTTCACCGAGCCGGAATCAAAGTTGAAGCTGAGGGCCCAGGCCCCACCCATGACGTCCCGGCGCAGCGAGAAGCCGAGCAACGGTGAACTCCAAGTGTTCCCTGACTCGTAGCTGCTGTTGCTGGTGGACCAGTACCGCAACTGAATCCACGTCTGTCTGGTGGCCATTCGCGGGATTCAGCCCGATTCCTGCATGCCCCGGCCCGGTCCCAGGGCCAGGTGCCCGGCGGTAACAGGCAGCGATGTGGGCCGCACACCCGTCGCGTCCGCGATGGCGTTCACGATCGCCGCCGCGCCTGGTATCACCGGCGGTTCGCCCACGCCCTTGGCGCCGAACGGCCCCTCGTCCGAGGGGACCTCGATCAGCACCACGTCCACCGGCGGCACCGCTGGTGCTCTGGGCAGCGCGTAGTCGGCGAGGGTTCCGGTCAGCAGGCCGCCGTTCTCGTCGTAGACAACCTGCTCCAACAGGGCCCAACCGATTCCCTGCGCCACGGCCCCGTGGACCTGTCCTTCCACTTCAGGCGGGTTGATCGCGAACCCGACGTCCTGCGCGACCACGTAGTCCAGGATCTCCACCGCGCCGGTCTCGCGGTCCACACGCACGCGCACGAGATGCCCAGCGAAGCCCGGAGCCTGCCGGGTGATCGCGGTGGAGCCCTGCCCGAACACCGGAGGGTACCTGGCGCCGAACTTCATGCTCAACGTGGCGATCTCAGCCAGCGACAGGGCTGCCGTGGGCGAGCCCTTGACCCGCACCCGGCCCTCCTCGACCACCAAGTCTTCCAGGCGGGCCTCCAGGTGGTCGGAGGCGATCGCCAGGATCTGTCGGCGCGCGTCCAGGGCAGCGCGCCGGACAGCGGCCCCGACCGTGTGCGTGATCTTGCTGCCGCCCGACATCCCGGCATAGGGCGCCTGATTGGTGTCGGCCGTGATCACCTGCACCTTGCCTGGCTCGACTCCCAGGATCTCCGCGGCGATCAGGCCCATGGTGGTGGCCGTGCCGGTGATATCCACCGCGCCCGTGACGATCTGGAACGTGCCGTCGGTGTTCGCGCGCACGCATGCGGTCGCCGATTCGAGCCCGCCGGGCCAGCCCCCGATCGCCACGCCGATCCCCTCGTCCGCCCGCCGGGGGCGACGGCGTACCGGGTGGGTGTCCAGCGCCTCGAGCACCTGCCGGAGCCCCATGTTGGGCCACGGCCGTCCGTGGGGCATCGGGTCGCCCGGACCTGAGGCGTGGCGCAACCGAAATGCGATAGGATCCACACCCAGCAGTGAGGCCAGTTCGCTCATAGCCGACTCGATGGCAAAGGTTGCCTGCGGCACACCCGGCGCGCGATAGGCGCCTGCCGCGGGCTTGTTGGTGAGCACGTCCACGGCTTCCACCGCCAGGTTGGGGATGCGGTAGTATCCCCCCAGCATGAGACTGGCGACCGTGAGGGGCGCGCCGGGTTCGCACCCGGAGTCGAACTCGATCCTGGCCCGCAGGGCGGTCAGGGCGCCTTCCCGTGTTGCCCCCAGCTCGACCGTGATGCGGCTGGCCGGGGCAGGCTCAGTTGCCAGGAAGTCCTCGTGTCGAGTGAGGACGATGCGCACCGGCCGGCGCGTGAGCATCGCCAGCGCGGCAGCCAGGGGCTGGAAGTTCACGATCTTGCCGCCGAACGCCCCGCCCACGGTCATCGGCACGATCCTAACCTGCTGCTGGGACAGGCCGAGCCGCTTCGCGGTCTCCGCGCGCAGGTAGAACTGGCCCTGCGTGGAGGTGTAGATCGTTACCCCGCCGGCTACCGGATCCACGGCGGCAACCGCGGCCTGTGGCTCCAGATAGCCCTGGTGGATGCGCGAGGTGGTGTAGGCACGGCGCAGGATCACATCGGCCTGCCGCAGGCCGTCCTCGATGCTGCCGCGCGTGAACGCCACCCGGTTGGCCACGTTGCTGGGGCGCTCGGCCCTCTTCTCCTGCAGGACCACCGTCGCGTGCGCCTCGGCGTCATCCTCCTCGGTCTCGGCCGACTCGCGCACCAGGGGGGCGTCCTCGCGCAACGCTTCGTCCATGGTCAGCACCGCGGTCAGCGGCTCGAACTCCACCGACGCACGGAGTGCATCGAGCCCGTCGGATGCGGCGGTCTCGCTTTCGCCCAGCACCACCGCGACCGGCTCGCCCGTGTACCTGATCAGGGATCCGGCCAGCAGGCGGGAGGCGCCCTCCCCGAGCCCGGCCAGGTCGTCCGCGGTCACCACGGCAACGACGCCTGGAGTCGCCAGCGCAGGGCCGCGGTCCAGCCGCACGATGCGCGCCCGCGGAAAAGGGCAGAGCAGCAGCCGCGTGTGCAGCATCCCGGGCAGGCGCAGGTCCTCGGTGTATCCGGCCGCACCCGTGACCTTCTCGAGGCCGTCGGTGCGCCTGTGGGCCTTCCCGATTACCGGCATTCTCGTCCCTCCGTTGTTGTTGCGGTGCTCTTCGTCACCACGCGCCCGGATGCCTTGCGCGCGGGTGGCGTTGCCGGCTGCGCTGCCTTGCGGCCTGGGAGCCGCCGCGCGTATGATGCTGGCCAGGGAGGAGGGTTCCATGGATCAAGAGGGTTACGAGCGCATCAACCCCGCTTTGCTGGAGACCTTCCCCTACGAGTACCCCGGCAGCGACGCCGTCGTGGAGATAGCGACCGACGAGTTCACGGCGGTCTGCCCGTGGTCCGGCCTGCCCGACTTCGGCCGGCTGACCGTGCGCTACGTTCCACGCGAGCGCGTGCTGGAGCTGAAGTCGTTCAAGTACTACCTTCACTCCTACCGCAACGTCGGTATCTACCAGGAGCACGCAGCCAACCGCATTCTGGCCGACCTGGTGACCGCAGCCGCGCCGAAGTGGATGGAGCTGGTGCTCGACTACAACGTCCGCGGCGGGGTCCACACGACCGTCCGGGCCCGCTGGCCGCAGGAGTAGTCCGGGTGGCATCGCACCGCGGCAGCCAGCGGATCCTCGCCGAGGTTTGCGTCATCGCCGCCGCGTACGCGGCGCTGACCGTGGCGTTCGGCCCGATCAGCTACGGTCCGGTTCAATTTCGGATTCCCGAGGCGCTGAAGTCGCTGGTCATCTGGCGGCCGCATCTCGTGGCGGCGTTCGTGCTCGGCAACTTCCTCAGCAACATCACCAGCCCGCAGGCAGGCATCTGGGAGCTCGGGTTCATGCCGCTGGCCAACCTGGCCGGCGCGTGGCTGTGCATTGTGATCGGCCGGCGGTCGGCTTGGGCCGGGGCCGCGGTCTACGCCGTGGTGATCGCCGCGGCCGTGGCCCTGATGCTATCGGTGCTGCTGGGTGTGCCGTTTGTTGTGCTGTTCCCGCCGCTCCTGCTGAGCGAGGTCGTACTCATCGTCGGCGGTGTTCCAATCATGGCCCGCATACACAGGGCGGTCGAGGATCGCGAGCGGCGCGCAGGACCCCTACCGTAGCGTGCTGGCCCAGCCGCATGCCCCGCCGTCGAGCCACCGGGGCAGGACGTCGCAGAGCACCCAGGGTCGCAGGTTCCCGGCGGCGAGCCGGTCCGTGGGCTGCCAGACGAACTCGAGGTGCGGTTCCGCCGATCGAACCGGGGCCGGTCCGTCCAGCCCGGGCCAGGTGACCTCGAACACCAGGTTCAACTCGTGGCTCCGCCCCTGCGGATCGTCCCACGCGTGCTCGACCGCCCCCAGGAACCTGCCGATCTCCACGGCGATCCCAAGCTCCTCCTGAAGCTCCCGGGCCAGCGCGGCCTCGGCCGGCTCGCCGAGCTCCACGTGCCCTCCGGGCAGGAAGGTGTGCGCGGCACCCTTCTTGCGGGCAAGCAGGAGGTGCCGCTCTGCGGTGATCGCGGCCCTGGCGATGATCTCGATCGCTGCGGTCATCAGCGCTTCCCAGGGCACCGCCCGCGGCTCTAGCGCCCCAGCCGCTTCACCGCCTCCTGCTGGAAACGCCGATCCACCATCTGCTCGATCGGAATCGCCGTCGCATAGTCTGCCAGCCCGGCTTCGCGGAAGGCCTTCTCCATGTCCACAATGGTGGTCGCAACGATTCGCATGTCGGGGTAGTAGAGCAGCGGCGGCTCTCCGCGCAGCACCTCGTCGCGCACGCCGGTGTACTTCTTGTAGGCAGCGACGTTGTCAGGGTCGAGGTACCCCTCGCCCTGCATGGCGCGCGCCGCGGTCATCAGCGCCATCAGGAAGCGAGTGGCGACCTCGGGCCGGGTGCGCATGAACCCTCCCGAGAACGCGAACACCGTCGTAGAGGTGCCCGGAGCGAAGTTCTCGAGCAGCGGCCGCGCCAGGAATTGGGCCAGCGCTGCCGAGGAGAACGGCGAGCCGGTCAGGGAGGCGTCCACGCGGCCGGCCCGCAGTGCCGGGCCGTGGTCCGGGTTGGGCAGGTTCACCAGCTCGAAGTCGCGCGGCCCGATGCCCCCGCGCCGCGCGCCGATGAGGAAGAGGTAGTGCCCGGCCGACCCCGCGCCTCCGGCGACTGCCACGCGCCGCCCCCGCAGGTCGCGCACCGAGCGTATCTCGCCCGAGTCGAAGAGGTCCAGGCGCGCCAGGATCCGCGTGCCGTGGCGCTGTCCCCAGGAAGAGGTGGACGCGACGACGCGCATCTCCAGGCCGCGGTTGAAGGCGTTGAAGATCGAGGCCGCCAGGCCGATCGCGCCTACGTCGAGGCGGTCCTGGGCCAGGAAGGCCACCGCCTCGGTGCCCGAGGCCACCCGCTGCAGCTCGACCTCGATCCCCTGATCGCGCATGAAGCCGCGCTCTATCGCCACGTAGAGCGTGGCGAAGTTGATCAGCGGCACGTGCGCCACCACGACCCTCTCGACGCGCGGTGCGGCAGGAGCCGCGGCGACTACGCCCGTCGCGGTGGCTACGACCATCGCGACGGCGGCCATCCCAGCCCAAAGCCGGTTAGGGTTACCCATGATCTATTCTCCCTCCTCGTGGACGATCGTCCTCCATCCAAGGCATCACCCGGTGGCCGATCCGGCGTACTGCCTCGTACGACAGCACTCCCAGTGCACCGATGACGATGAAGCCCGCGAACATCTCCTCGGGCCGCAGCGTGTTCCAGGCGAACCATATGAAATAGCCGATGCCGTCCTTGGCCGCGACGAACTCGGCGGCGATGATCACTATCAGCGCCGTGCCCAGCGCCAGGCGCATGCCGGTGAAGATCGCCGGCAGCGCGCCGGGCAGGATGATGTGGGCGAACATCTGCAGTCTCCGCGCGCCAAACGCCCTGCCCGCCTCGATGTAGAGCGGCTCAACGCCGACCACAGCGGCGGTCGTGTTGATGACTACGATGAAGAAGGTGGCGATGGCGATGATGGCTATCTTCGAGGCCTCGCCGAGGCCGAAGATCAGCATGACCAGCGGCAGGATCGCGACCTTCGGTATCACGTAGAGCGCCGAAATGGTCGGTTCGAGCGCCACGCGCAGCGAGCGGACCGTGCCCATCGCCAGGCCGGCCACCAGTCCTGCCGCGGCGCCGATCGCGAAGCCCGCCAGCACGCGCGTGACGCTGGCCGCGGTGTGCGCCGCCAGGGTTCCGTCGGCGAGCAGGCGCCAGAACGTGAGGACGACCAGCGACGGCGGCGGGAAGAAGCGCGCGTCGAGCACGCCGGTTTGGATCGCCACTTCCCACAGACCGACCAGGAAGACAGGCGCGCCCAGCGCCAGCATGCGGTCGCGGCGCGGGTCACTCATGCCCTTGTCCCCATCGCCGCGATCGCCTCATCCCGCAGCGCCTCCCATATCTGGTAGGACAGGCCGGCGAACGCCGGATCGCCCATCACCTCTATGCCACGCGGCCGGGCGAACGGCACAGTGAACGCGGCCTTCAGTCTTCCAGGCCGGGCGGTCATGAGCACGACACGGTCGCCCAGCAGGACCGCCTCCTCGATGTCGTGCGTGACGTACACAACGGTCTTGCGGTCGGCTTCCCAAAGGCGAAGCAGTTCGTCCATGAGAATCAGCCGGGTCTGCGCGTCGAGCGCGCCCAGCGGCTCGTCCATCAGCAGGACCTCGGGATCGTTGGCGAAGGCCCGCGCGATGCCGACCCGCTGGCGCATCCCCCCTGAAAGCTGGCGTGGATAGGCCTCGGCGAACTCGCCTAGGCCCACCCGGTCGATCCACTCGCGGGCCGTGGCCTCGCGCTCGGACCGGGCCACGCCCCGCATCTGCAGTCCGAAGGCCACGTTCTGCAGCACCGTCTTCCAGGGGAAGATCGCGTACTCTTGAAACACCAGACTGTGTAGCGGCTTGCCCCGGCCGCCTCCGGCGATCGCCGCCGTCCCGGAGGAGCAGGGAACGAGGTCCGCCAGGATGCGCAGCAGCGTGGACTTCCCGCAGCCCGAGGGTCCCACGATGCAGACGAACTCCCCCTCCGACACCTGGAGAGAGACCCGATCGAGCGCCACCACGGGGCGGCCCAGCCCTGGGTAGATCTTGGTCACGTCGGACACGAGGATCTTCACAGACATTGGAGTGTGGCATTCTACGTGTGTACGGCGCACTCCTCGGAGGACACGTATCACGGAGGACGCGTAACACTGCAGGACGGGCTCAAGCTGCCAGAGAAGCATCCTGGCGGGGAAAGGACAAGGAGGCGAGGACCGTGAGAAGAACGATTGCACTCGTCGGCATCGTGCTGCTGTCCGCGATGATTCCCGGCGGCCTCTCGGCAGCGCAGGTCTGGCCGGAAGCCCGGCCGGTGAGCATCGTGGTGCCCTTCACCGCCGGCGGAGGGACCGACATCATAGCCCGCCAGATTCAGCGGGCAATACAGCGGTTCACTGAAGCACCGATTGTTATCCGGAACATGCCCGGAGCAGGCAGCGGCATTGGGACAAACGAGGTGCTGCGCGCCAGGCCTGACGGCCACACGTTGCTGCTGTCCGGGACGCACACCGTCACGGCGACGCTGCAGGGCCTGACCGCCGGAACGATCATCCAGCTCGACCACATCGCCAGCCTGAACTGGGATCCTTTCGTGATCGCTGTTCTGGAAGCGGCTCCCTACAAGACCCTCCAGGAATTGATTGATGCGGGCAAGCAGGCCCCGGGTAAGATCACGATCGGTCATGCCGGCGTCGGCGCGTTGACTCACCTGACCGCTGAGGCCCTCAACAAGGCGGCCGGAGGACCCTGGACCGTGGTGCCCTTCGAAGGCGGCGCCCGCCTGATCGCAGGCGTGTTGGGGAACGTCGTGACCAGCGGCGTGTTCTCGCAGTCCGAGGTGCAGGCGCAGGCCGGGCGGCTCCGGCCGCTCGCGGTCACGAGCCTGCGGCGGACCACGCTGTTTCCGGCAGTGCCCACGACGACCGAGCTGGGGTACAAGAACATCCCCCAGGGCAGCTTCCGCGCGATCAGCGGGCCGAAGGGGATTCCCATGGAGGTGCGCAGGGCAATCGCATCCTCCGTGGCGCGTGCAATGAACGATCCCCACTGGATACAGTTCGCCCGCGAGAGCGGACTGGTCAAGACATACATGGCCAACGAGGAGCTGGAACGGTACTTCGCGGTGCTCACGCTGGACCTGTCGAAGTTGCTGCGCCAGGTCGGCCTGATGAAGTGAGGAGATGACGCGGACTTCGCGGCTGGCCGTCGCCGCGTCCCTGGCCGCCTTCGCGCTCCTGGCCCTCCTGCTGGCCGGCCAGATCTCCAGCCGGCACGTCAAGGGAGATCCAGGGCCCCAGGCCCTTCCAATCGCGGTCGCTGCCCTAGTTCTGGTCGGGGCAGCGGCCGCCTTGATCGGGGAGACGCGCCGCGGTTCTTCCGGCGCGGAGCCATGGCAGCAGGCCCTTGGAATCGGCGCAGGCACGGTTGCGTTCCTGCTGCTCTTGCCGGTTATGGGCTTCGTGATCTCCGCCGCGCTCTTCCTGATAGCCGCCTCGCTCTACCTTGACAGCCGGCGGCGCATCGGACCGGTAACGCGGCTCCTGACCGGGGTGGGGTTTCCCCTGGCCCTCTGGTGGATCTTCAGCCGGCTGCTCGACGTTTCCCTCCCACGCGGGCTCCTGGGATTCTAACGCATGGAACCCCTGCTGAAGGGCCTGGCCTTCGTCCTCCAGCCGACCACGCTGTTGTGGATTGTCGTGGGCGACATCGTCGGGATCTTCATCGGCGCACTTCCCGGCCTGACGGCCACGATGGGGCTCGCGCTGTTTCTGCCCGTTACGATTCACCTCGACAGTCTCACCGCCGTCAGCCTGCTGCTGGGGCTCTACTTTGGGGCGGTGACCGGGGCGTCCATACCCGCGGTGCTCTTCGGGATCCCGGGCAACCCCAACGCCATTGCCACCGTGTTCGACGGCCTGCCCATGGCGCGCAAGGGGCAGGCCGGGGTCGCGCTCGGCGGCGCGGTGATAGCGTCGTTCATCGGCGGGCTGATCAGCACCGCGGCGCTGCTCGCGGCCTCCCCGGCGCTGGCCCGCTTCTCGCTGCTGTTTGGGCCCGCGGAGTACTTCTCCCTGGCGGTTGCCAGCCTGACGATCATAGCCAGCGTCTCGGGTCCCTCGCTCCTGCGGGGCGTGGTGATGGGTGCGATGGGCGTGTTGCTCGCGACCGTTGGGATAGACACCATGACCGGCGTCCGACGGTTCACCTTCGACAACCCCTTCCTGGCCAGCGGCATCGGGCTCGTTCCCGTGCTGATAGGCATGTTTGGCATCACGCAGGCGCTCGACGATGCCGCCCACAGCCGAGAGCTGCGCCAGATGGTCACGCAGCAGCTCGGCCGGCTATTCCCAAGCATTCGGCAGCTTCGCGGCATGTGGCGCATCATTCTGGAGTCGAGCTGGATCGGGACCTTCATCGGCCTGCTGCCCGGGGCCGGCGCCAGCGTGGCCGTGGTCCTGGCTTACGAGCGGGCGAAGCAGATCTCCCCGCGCCCCGAGGAGTTCGGCACCGGCCGGCTCGAAGGGGTCATCGCGCCGGAGGTGGCCAACAACGCCTGCATCGGCGGTGGGCTGATACCCACCTTCACGCTTGCGCTGCCCGCGGAGGCGGCCGCAGTTCCCATCCTTGCTGCGCTGGTCATCCACGGCGTCACGCCCGGCCCGTTGCTGTTTACCTTCCAGCCGCACTTCATCTACGCTATTGTCTTCGCAATGATCGTGGCGAATCTGACCACCTGCGTCTTCCAGCTCGGCGGCATCCGTGTGTTCATCAAGGCGCTGAGCGTGCCGCCGGCGTTGATGCCTCCTTTGGTGATCTTGCTGTCGGTGCTGGGCGCGTACGCCCTCAACGGCTGGATGTACGACGCCGTCGTGGCAGTGGTGGCCGGGATCCTGGGGTTTGTCCTCAAGCGCGCCGGATACCCGCTGATCCCGCTGATCCTGGGACTGGTCCTGGGGCCGATGATGGAGTCGGAGTTCCGGAGGATGATGATCATCACCGGCGGGGACATGACGGTTTTCGTCACGAGGCCGCTGAGCCTGCTGCTGCTGGCAGCCGGCGCCGGGTCGCTGATTCGCCAGCTCGCCCATCAGAAGCGGCTGGCCCGGAAGGGAGCAGTATCGGCATGAGCAGTTTGGCTGAGAGCCAACACATCCCCGCCGTCATGAACCCTCCGGCGCACTTTCTGGTGGCGTCGGCCGCGAGCAGCCCGCTGACGCACCTGGAATTCGCGCTTGTCACCCTGGCCGGTGGTGGGGCGCCCTTCTCCTGGGAGTCCGGCGACCGCGAGGCCGTCATATACGTGATCGAAGGCGGCTGCGTGGTCAACGTCTCCGGAAGTGCGGGGACGCTTTCCGGGACCCTCGGCCCGCGCGCATCGGTCTTCGATGATCCGCCGTCCGCGGTGTTCGTGCCCGCGGGCTCTCGCGTAGACCTGGTCGGCCTTGCGGACGGAGCACATCTGGCGCTCTTCTCCGCGCCTCCGGCCGCCACACGCTCTCCCCGGATCATCGGCCTGGATCAGATCACCGTCAGGAACGTGGGCGCCGAGAACTGGTCGCGCCGCGTCATCAGCGTTGCCGACCAGAGCGTGACCAGCCGGATGCTCGTGGGCGAGACCCACAACCCCCCTGGCCACTGGTCGAGCTATCCGCCGCACAAACACGACACGCGCCGCGCCATCGCCGAAGGTCGAGGCGAGGCCCCGATGGAGGAGGTCTACCACTACTTTGTGCGGCCGCCGGACGGGTTCGGGCTGCAGATGGTCTACACGCCTCCAGACGCCCCTGCGCCGTTCGAGAGGATCTACAGGGTGCGCGACGGCGACACCGTTGTGATACCGCGCGGCTACCACCCGATCGTGGCAGCCGGGGGCTACGATCTGGTCTACCTCTGGGCGATCTCGGGCGAGCAGGTGGAGTACGCCGCCTGGGCGGACGATCCGGCGCATGCCTGGATCAACCGTCCGCGGTAGAGCCGGAAATGCGCCCTGTTATCGTCTTCGACTTCGACGGCACACTGGTGGACGCGTACGAAATCAAGCGCGAGTCGTACTGGCGGGCGGTATCCGAGGTGCTGGGACTGGACCCCGGGCACCGGGCCACGGTGGACGCCTCCTATGCCCGCACCAGCGGCGCCCACCGGTTCGTTCAACTGGCCGATACCGCTGCCGCCCTGGGCCGCACGGTGTCCGACGCGGACCGCGAGGAGTTCTCGCGGCGCTACTCCGGCTACAACGAGCAGGAGAAGGATCGGATGCGTCAGTTCCCCTCGGCGAGGGCGATGCTGGAGGCACTTCGGGAGGACCACGACCTGGTGTTGTCCAGCGGCCTGCCGCACGCCAACCTCGTGGCCGAGGCCGCGCGCCATGGCCTGGCGGAGTTCTTCGTCGAGATTGAGGGCGGCGACAAGGGCCGTACGCTGGACCGGCTGCGCGCCGCAGGGCGCACCGTCGTGGTCTTCGTCGGCGACACCCCGCACGACGAGGAGGTGGCCGCCTCTCGTGGTGTCCCGTTCTACAGGGTTGGCGGCGACGCAGAACTGGCACGGCTCCCGGAGGTGCTCTCGTGAGCGCATCGTTGGTGGTCCTGGGATCCAGCGGCGCGGTGCAGACCGCGCACCGCGACAACGCGGCGCTGGCCTTCCGCATGGAGGAGTCGTCGGTCCTGGTTGACTGTCCGGGCAGCGTCTTCCTCAAGCTGCGGAAGGCAGGGCTCGATCCGATGCTCCTGCGGGCAGTTGTGATCACGCACGCGCATCCCGACCACATCTACGGGCTGCCGTCTCTGGTGCACCATCTCTGGATGCTTGCCCGCCAGGAACCACTGCCCCTGTTCGCGCCGGAGCCGGAGATAGGCAAGCTGCGGGGCCTTCTGGACGTGTTCGACCTGGGCCGGCGCGCGGAGTTTCTTGAGATGCACCCTCTGGCCGCCGGTGCAACCTCACCGACAGGCGACGCGGCTGGCCCATTCTGGGAGCACGCCGGAGGACGGCTCTCTGCGCTGCCGTCGGACCACGGCCCGCCCGCTTTCGCGATCCGCTGGGATACCCCTGCGGGCGCGAGGGTCGTCTACTCCTCTGACACGCGGCCGGTGGAGGCAATGGCTTCGTTCGGGCGCGATGCCGCGCTGTTTGTTCACGAGGCCACCTTCCTCGAGTCCGAGGCAATACGGGCGGCGGAGGGGGGTCACTCGACGGCTGCGCAGGCCGCCCGCCTGGCGGCGCTCGCCGGCGCTCGCCGGCTTCTTCTCGTGCACCTGGACTACCGGGCAGATGCGGCGCAATGGGTGGAGGAGGCCAGGAGCGAGTTCGTCGGGCCGGTGGAGGTGCCGGACGACGGCGCGATCTACGCTGTGGAGTGATCCCGGCGGCGCAGTGTGATTCCGTCGGCGTGATCTAGGTAGTGGCGCGGCCGGCGCCGGTGGTCCCGCCGTCTACCGCTATCGTCTGACCGGTGATGTACCCTGCCCCGCGGCCGGCCAGGAACACCACGAGGGCCGCCACCTCTTCGGCCGTGCCCATCCGGCCCATCGGAATCACCTCGAGCAACTTCCGGCGAAGCTCCTCGGGCATGGCCGCCACGATGCCCGCGTCAATCGCACCCGGCGCTACCGCGTTCACGGTGACACCGCGCGGAGCCAGTTCCCGGGCAAGCACCTCGGTCAGCCCGATCAGGCCGGCCTTGGCAGCCGAATAGTTGGCCTGGCCGGCGCCGCCGGCGACCCCTGCTATGGAGGACATGTTGATGATTCGACCCCGGCTGCTTGCCAGCAAGTGGGGCAGCGCGTGGCGGCAGCAGCGTACAGCGCCGGACAGGTTGGTGTCCAGCACCGCGTTCCAGTCGGACGGCTGCATGCGCACCACAAGCGCGTCGCGCGTGATGCCGGCGTTGTTGACCAGGATGTCGAGGCCCCCGAACCGCGCCACAGTCTCGGATATGCACCTCGCCGCGTCGGCGTCGGAGTCCACGTCGGCCTGGATTGCGAGAACCTCGGCAGGCGGAGACAGTTCACGGACCAGCGCCTCGGCGCCGGCCGCGTTGGAGCGGTAGGTGAACGCGACGCGCGCCCCGGCTCGGGAAAGCGCGACCACAATGGCTCGTCCGAGGCCGGACGATCCGCCGGTGACCAGCGTGGAAGCTGAATCGAGCATCAGGGGCGCCGGGCGACCACCTGCATCCAGATCCGCGGGACCGTCTGAAGCTTGAGGTCCCCAAAGGTCTGGCGGGCGCCGGCCTTGAGCGCTTCCATGCCGATCTCGAGAGGGACGCCGGGCAGCGCGCCCTCGATGAACATCGAGAACTCGCTGATGTCCTCCCAGGCCTGGCAGGGGAGCTGCTTCTCCTGGAACTCGACCTCGGTCTCGGCAAACCCGCTATCATCAAGCAGGCGGCGATACTCCGCCGGGGTCAGCCACTGCATCGCGGTGGCCTTGGCGTCGCGGACAACGGCATGTCCCCTCTCGCGCAGCAGGCGCATCGCCCGCAGCCCCCAGTGCTTGTAGAACCGCAGGCTGTCCCCGGCGTAGGCGCCCTCGAAGAAGGTGGTGTTGAACGCCAACACGCCGCCGGGGCGCAGCACCTTGCTGATCCCGGCGATCACCTGGGCCTTGTCCGGGACGAGGTGGATGGCGTTGCAGAAGACCACCGTGTCCACCTGCGGCACCAGGCTGCCCAGGCGCTCCGCGGTCCCCTGGATGAACCGCACGATGGCAGACTGGATTCGCTGCGCCGCCAGCACCAGCGCGGAAGCGGAGGGGTCTATGGCGAAGACGCGGCCCAGCGGCGGCACGCCCATCCGCTGCAGGATCAGCTCGGTGATGGCGCCCGGGCCGCATCCCAGGTCAACCACGTCGGCGCCCGGCCTGATGCCTGCGCGCGCCACCAGCCAGGCGTTGACTTCCCTGAAGAACGGATGCGCCGCGAACCTGGCAAACGAGAACCGCTCTTCCGGGGTCTCCATGGCCTGGGTCTCCATAAGATGGATTATACCTCATGCGCAAGCGCCATCCTCATGCGCTAGCGCCACCCATCGCGGTGGACTACCTCATGGGCCAGTCCGCGGGAGCGGGCGGCTCCCTCTCCCGCGGGCGAGACCAGCAGGGTGCCACCACGTCCCTCGACCCGTCCTTCGGCGAGCACGACGCGCCCTCCGGCCACAGACCACGTGGCACGCCCTGCTTCGAGATCCACGACCGTTACGTCGGCGTCGGCGCCCACACCGAGGTGTCCTTTGGTCGGAAGGTTCAACATGCGGGCAGGGTTCAGGCTGGCCTTGACGACGAAGTCCCGGAGGGTCCAGGCGCCCATCTGGACCAGCATGAGCCCGTGCCGGACCAGGAAGTTGCGCGGAATTGCGCCGCCGTCGGTGCTGAGGCCGCCGATCACGAAGGCACCGTCGCGCCGCGCGGTCGCCAGCAGGATCGCGGACGGGATGTGGTTGACCGGGAACGAGACGCCTGCGTCGGTCTCCAGGGTGCGCCATGTTTCTAGCCCGTCCGCCGGTGATGCCAGGATGATCTCGCCGCCCTTCTGGATGTGGATGCGCGCGTAGCCGGAGCGGATCGCGGCCTCCAGCCCTCTCTCGCTCTGCTCGTAGCCCCCCAGCCGGAGGCAAGTCTTCGTGACCGCGCTTGCCGGGGCGCCGCTGCGGCACCGTGCCGACGTGCCGTTGTATACAGACAGGTACGACTCGCTGACCGCGGAGGGGTGTGCGGTCAGGAGTTCGAGCGCGCGCTGCGCCTCCACGACCGGATCGCCCATCAGCTGGCCGCGGCAGTACGAGTTCACGTGGGCGATGTGGATGGGGCGGCCCGTGGCCAGGTCGAGTGCCTCTTCGAGCCCGCGGATGTCCGAGCCCGTTGCGGTTGTTCCCACATGGAAGGCGACGTAGCACCGGCACCTGGCCGCTTCCTCCACGGCCTGTGCAGTGGCCTCTGGTGTTAGAGGGTAGTGGCCGCCCAGCAGCTTGATCCCGATCGCGCCACTGGTCAGCGCCCGGTCAACCGCGCCGGCGATCTCGTTCCCAGTGGGATCGAGCGACGGCAGCGTTGCTCCGGGAACCAGCGGGTGGAGGTAGGCGATGTTGAGCCCGGCGCCTCCGCCTGTCAGGTCCCGCGCCAGGTCCTCGATCTCACCGGCCATGTCGAGCGCGGTCACGACACCCGTCGCGGCCACCATGCGGTGTCCCTCGGCCGAGCCGAAGTGGCGCGAGAGGTGGGTGTGGCTGTCAATCACTCCTGGGATCACGTGGCGCCCGGCGACATCCACGGTTCTCCGCGCGCCGGTGGTTACCCGGCCCACCTCGCTGATCCGCCCGTCGCGTATGGCCAGCTCGGCAGGCCCGTCCATGTTGTTGGCGGGATCGAGCAGGTGCCCGCCCGTCAATACGAGATCGTGCACTCGGCATCATTCCTTTCTGCTGGCCCTTCTTTCAGGAGGTTGGCCGAAAAGCACGGATTCCCTTTGCTATAATCATCGCCGGAGAGGTGGCTGAGCCTGGCCGAAGGCGGCGGACTTGAAATCCGTTAGGGTGAAAGCCCTCGTGGGTTCGAATCCCACCCTCTCCGCCAGTCGGCGACTGCAAGAACCCCAACCCACGGAGGCCGCGCGATGTACGGATGGACCGGGAACATCCTGAGGGTCGATCTGACGACAAGGACGTATGGACGAGAAGCGTTCTCCGAGGAGTTCACGCATACGTGGGTAGGCGGCCGGGGATTCGCCTTGAAGACTCTCTGGGACGAACTCGAGCCGGGAATTGATCCCCTGGGACCTAAGAACAAGTTCATCGTCGCCCTCGGTCCGATCGCCGGCATCCCCGCGCCCAACACCGGTAAAACCGTCGTGGCGGCCAAGTCGCCCCTGACCGGCGGCTACGGAGACGGCAACCTCGGCACCCAGGTCACGGAACAACTCCGGAAGGCCGGGTACGACATGCTCATCGTCGAGGGAGTTGCCGCCGAACCGACCCTGCTCTACATCGAGGACGACCGGGTAGAGTTTCTGTCCGCCGCCGAGGTCTGGGGCAAGGGGACTTACGCGACAAACGACTGGATCTACGGACGTTACGGAAAGAGAGTCGGGGTTCTCAACATCGGGCAGGGAGGGGAAAACCTCAATCTCTATGCGACGGTCCGGAGCCTCGAGGGACGCTCCGGCGGGCGGCCTGGAATGGGCGCCGTAATGGGATCGAAGAAACTGAAGGCCATCGTGGTCAAGGGGAGCAAACCCATCCCCCAGGCCGATCCCGAAGCGATGAGGAAGCTCGGTACGGCCGACCTGCGCGCAGTCCACGAAATGGACAAGGAATCCGGCTGGTCCATCCAGAGTACGACGGGCATTCTCGCCTGGTGCAACGAGGTGGCCGCGCTTCCGGTCCGGAACATGAGGAAGACCCGGCATTCCGACGCCTGGAAGATCGACGGCGAACGGCTGAATGCCGCGCGGGTGGCGACCTACGGCTGTCCGACCTGCCCCATGCGCTGCGGCATCACCATCCACGACCGCGAGGGCCGGGAGTCCGAACTCGACTACGAGAACATCGGCATGCTGGGCAGCAACCTGGAGGTCTTCGAACTCGACCAGGTCGGATCCCTGAACTACCTCTGCGATGACTACGGCCTGGACACGATCTCCGCGGGAGGCGTCCTCGGGTTCTACGCCGACGCGATAGATCGGGGGGATATCGCCGGCGATTTCCGATTCGGCGACATCGAGGGGGCCAAGGAACTCCTTCGGCTCGCCGCCCTCAGGGAAGGGAACCTGGGAAACATGCTCGCCGACGGGACGATGCGCATGGCCCGGAAGATCGGCCGGGGTTCCGAGGCCTACGCCATGCACGTCAAGGGCCTGGAGGTTTCCGCATACAACTGCAAACTCTGTCCCGGCATGGCGCTTTCTTTCGGAACGAGCCCCATCGGCGCCCATCACAAGGAAGCCTGGGTCATCACCTTTGAGCTCAACCAGACGGTCCGCGATTCCTACGGACGGGACAAGGCGCAGAAGGTCATCGAACTGCAGAGGATCCGGGGAGGACTGTTCGAGTACATAATCGCCTGCCGGTTCCCATGGGTCGAACTCGGCTGGCAACTTGAGCACTACCCGATCTACTTCAACACCATCACCGGCCTCCACTGGACCCTGGACGACTTCTGGAAGGTCGGCGACAGGATCTACGCGCTCATGAAGTTCTTCTGGCTTAGGGAAATGCCGGATTGGAACCGGAAGATGGACTACCCGCCCATGGTCTGGTTCGATTCTGCCAACGCCGACACCGACGGCCCGATCGCGGGCAAGGTCCTCGATCTCGAGAAGTACGACGGTCTTCTTGACCATTACTACGACCTCCGCGGCTGGGACAAGAGAGGCATACCCACAAGGAAGACGGCCGCCGCCCTGGGCCTAGAGGACGAAGCCCGCCAGGCCGAGGCCTTCGGCAAGTTGGAGGACTAGCCCGGAGGACCAACCCGGAGGGCCTTGCGATGAAGGTCACGGTCAAGATGATCGGGTCTTTCGTCTATTCCGCTGGATTCAGCGAGAAGACCCTTGATCTCTCCCCCGGAACGACGACCGATGAGCTCCTGGAAACGTTGAAGATCGAGAAGTCCCGGCCGATGATCGTAGCGCGCAACGGCCAGGCCGTCGTCCCGGGAGAGAGACTCGAGGACGGCGACCGGGTCGTCATCGCTCCCATCTTTTCGGGCGGATAGGCAGCGCCGGAAGGCGAGCAGGTACGGGCCGGAGCGGGGCGGCTAGTAAAGCCGCTCTCGGTCGAAGACGTTCAGCAGGGGTTCGCCGCGCAGGTACCGCCGGAGGTTCTCGCAGAACAGGTCGGTGAGCCGTGCATTCTCGGTCTCCACGGTGCTGGCCGAGTGCGGGCTGATCAGGACGTTTGGCATATCCCACAGGGCGTTATCGGCCGCCGGGGGCTCTGCCGCCAGCACATCCAGCGCGGCCCCGCCGAGGCGGCCGTCACGCAGCGCCTCGATTATGGCCGGCTCGTCCACGACGGCCCCCCGCGCCACGTTGATGAGCACTGCTCCCGGCTTCACGGCGGCGAGTTCTTTCCGTCCGATCAACTCCTCGGTCTGCCGGGTATGAGGGGTGGCCAGGACGACGTAGTCCGCCGCTCCTAGCAGCGAGGGCAGTTCGGCCATCGGCACCAGCCCGTCAACCTCCACGTCCCGGTCGCCTGGCTCGACAATCCGCCGGGTGGCAATGACCCGCATGCCAACCCCGCGGCACATCCTCGCGACTTCACGGCCGATCGTTCCAAGACCGATGACGCCAACCGTGGCGCCCCGGAGATCGCGGCCGCAGTACCGCAACCACCGGTGCGCCGCTTTATCGCGCACCATTCGGAATCCGTCCTTGGCGAACCAGAGGATCGCCATGAGTACGAAATCGGCCAGCGGCTTCGCGTGGATCCCTTTTGCGGTCGTGAAAACAATCGGGCTATCGAGAAGGCCGGTCCGCAGCAGGAGCTGTCCGATTCCTGTGCTGGTGCCTTGAATCCACCGCACCCGAGGGATGAGGGTCTTCAGGACGTCGGCGTTGGGATAGTCGAAGTCGAAGAGAACCTCGGCTTCGGCCAGGTAGCCGCGCCACTGCCGCTCGTCATCCTCGGTGCGCTGCAGCGGGCGCCCGAAGTGATCGCACGGGTACCGCGGCTCCGGGAGCAGGGCCGGCTCATAGATGACCCGCACTTCGCCGGCGCCGCGGATGCGCTCGACGAAGTGCGGCTCAAGATAGGAAGCTATTAGGACAACTACGGGCGAGGCGCGTCTCCCGGCAGCCCCCACTCTATGCTGCGTACTTCTTCGCCCAGTCGCTGACGATCGGGATTGCGAACTCCTTGCCGTTGTACGTCTGGACCGCGTAGTAGATCGAAAGGATCAGCCAGACGATCCACAGGATCGGGCCGGCGACCAGGAACAGGAGCCAGCCCAGGAACGGGATGTTCCCCAGGATCATCAGCGCCACGTACAGCACGAACCACGCGATCCCCCAGAACAGCGCGGTCCATCCGTGGCGCTTCATGAACGGGTCCTTCTTCATGTCGGTAAGGATTATGACGAGGGCGATTATCCAAATCGGGTACGCGAGCGCGGCGAGCAGCCGGTTCGACTGGTCCGCCGGGGCGGGCTCTGTGCTCATCTAGCACCTCCCTAGTCGCTGCTGGTTGCCTATGAGTTCAGGGCGCCGGAGGGGGTTTCCTGCCGTCGCGTCCCGATAAGTCCACGCCCGTCTATAATGGACCTGTCATGCGCATCCCGACGGCGGGGTCCGGCCTGGCCGGGGGCCTCATCAATGAGATCCGCGAGGTAGCCGCGGGCGCGCCGGTTGCGGTGGCGTTCAGCGGCGGGCTGGACTCGTCCGTTGTCGCGGCGCTCGCCCGCGATGCGCTGGGCCCGGCCAACGTACTGCTGGTCACGGTCAACATGGGCCAGTACGCCTATCGCCGCGGCAACGCCATTGTGCTGGAGATGGCGGAGCAACTCGGCCTGCAGCAGCGCTGCCTGCTGGGCCAGGCAAGGCAGCACGCGGTCCAGCGGGGCGGCCCCGCATGCAACCGATGCACCCGCGAGATCAAGCTGGGCATGGTCAAGGCCGCGGCACAGGGCCGGCCGGTGCTCACCGGTTCCAACCGCAGCGACACCTGGGGGCAGAGGGGCCTGCGGATCCACGACGGTTACTACTCGCCTCTCCTGGACCTAGACAAGCCCCAGATCCGGGAGATGGCCGGCGATCTGGGCCTGGAGATCCCGCGCATCGGCGAACACTGGGGACGCGAGGGGTGCAAGCTCAAGCACCTGCTGAAGCCGCTGATCAACCCCGACTACCACGGACGGGCCGTAGCAGAGGCGAACGAGGCTCTGCTGGAAGTGCTGGCCGGGATGGGTTTCGACGCGGAGCTGGCCAATGTCAAGATCGTCGGTCCCCTGCGGCGGAACGTCGGTCTGGTGAACGTCCGGCCCGAGCCGCCCTCCGCGCTCAGGGCCGCCGTCCTTCGGGCGCTGGGCAATCTGGCAGGCCTCGACGAGGTGCGGTTCGTCGAGGGGCCGGTGCGGCTCGTGGTGAAGGCCGGTCCTGCTCTGGCAGGGGACGCGGCGGGTCGCTACTGGGTGGAGCACGGACGTCTGGCGCCCGACTTCGCCCATCCGATAGAGGCGGAGTGGAGGCCCAGCCCGGACGGACGGCTCCACACGTTCCATGTCCTCGACGCGGTCCCGCTCTGATTCGGGGCGCCGGGAACGCGCCTCCGGCAGGATTCGCATCGTGGGCGCCCGAACCAGCGTGGCGATGATCCGGCGGCTTCTCGTGTTGGTTCTCGCACTCGTATGCGCGCTGGCCCTGGCGCTGTTCCCCGCCCAGGTCCGCGGCGGGCCCTCTGTTACGCTCGAGTTCTGGACGATCTCGCTCCAGCCGTTCTTCAACGACTACGTCAACGGACTCATCGCCTCCTACGAGCGGGCGAACCCCGGGGTGCGGGTCCGCTGGGTGGACGTGCAGTTCGCGGCGGTCGAGCAGAAGCTGCTGGCCGCGTTGGCCGGAGGCGTGCCGCCGGACGTCGTCAACCTCAATACCGAGACCACCGCCCGGCTGGCCGAGCGCAACGCGCTGGTGGACATGGACGAGGCCGTCCCTGCCCAGGTCCGTGCCCGCTACTTTGAGGGCCTCTGGCGCTCCGGAGCGGTGCGCGGCCGGACCTACGCGCTGCCGTGGTACGTCGTGCCCAACGTGATCGCGTACAACACGGCCATCTACCGGCGTGCCGGCCTCAACCCCTCGGAACCGCCGCAGACCGAGGAGGAGATGATCCAGCACGCGCGCACCATCAAGGACCGCGCAAAGGTCTACGGTTTCATGCCCAACCTGGACGGTGTACGCCTGCTGCACCGGTTCCAGGAGAACGGCCTGCCGATCCTGAGCGCCGACGGGAAGCGGGCCGTGTTCAACTCGTCCGAGCACGTGCGCTACCTGGCCCGCTACGTGGACCTCCTCAAGGATGACTACTTCCCCGAGGATACGTTGCGCCGTGGATACCTGGGCGCCACCGAGCGGTACAGCGCCGGGCAGCTGGGGATGCTGATCACCGGCCCACAGTTCCTGCTCAGGGTGAAGAGCGACAATCCCGAGGTATACGCGCAGACGTTCGTGGCGGCCTACCCCAGGGGAAAGGGCAACACCCTGCACCTGGCCACCATGACCATGGCGGTGCCCAGGTCGAGCCGCAACGCCGCATCTGCCGTGGACTTCGCTCTTTTCGTTACCAACGACGAGAACCAGCTCGAGTTCAGCCGGCAGGTTGTCGTCTTCCCTTCGACCCGGCGGGCAGCGGCGGATCCGTTCTTCCGCCGGGGCGGCGCCGGACCCGAGGACGTCGCCCGCAAGGTGGCCGCAGCCGACCTGCCCTACGCGCGCGACCTAAGCGTGATCGTTCCCAACGCCGGTGACCTCTTCCGCGTCTTCCGGGAGGCCGTGGAGAGCGCGTTCTACGGCAAGCGGACGCCGAAGGACGCGCTCGACTGGGCGGTCAGGCAGTGGAATGCGCGGCTCTGAAGGTGCGACCCTCCGGCTGAGCCGTTGGCCGAACCGTCGGAGGCGAGCCCTTCCGGGGCTGCTTGCCGCGGCCCTTGGGATTATCATCGCGGCCCAGCCCGCGCCCTCGCAGCCCTGGGCGGCCGGCGCGTGGCCCGACGCCTACATCACGCCGCCCCGCGACGCCCGAATAATCCCGCTCCCGAAGTCGCTGCGGTGGTTGGACGCGCCCTTTGAGATCACCCCGGCGACCCGGATCGTTGTCGGCGATGCCGCGGGCCCAGAGGATCTGTACGCCGCGCGGGAACTGAACGAGGAGATCGCGGCATGGGGCGCGCCGCCGCTGGCGATCGTGCGGGGCTCCGGCGGGTGGGGCTCCGGCGGCGCCATCCTCCTCGGTGAGCCCTCGCTCAATCCCCTGGTAGATGCGGCGCTCGCGGAGCACCGGATCAGCGTGGATTTGCGGGACCCCGGGCCTGAGGGCTACGCGCTGCGCGTGGGGCCGGGTGGGGTCGTCGCCAGCGGCGCCGACCGCCGCGGCACCTTCTATGCCGTCCAGACCCTGCGCCAGCTGGTCGAACGGGACCCACGCAACCCAGGCCGCCTGATCATCCGCGGGGCCGAGGTCCGCGATTGGCCCGATCATCCCATCCGCGCGGTGCACGTGGTGCTGGACAGCCACTCGGACGTCTTCCACACCGCATTGATAGACCGCATCTTCAGCCGCTACAAGTTCAACGTGCTGATTGCGGAATCCCAGTATGTCCGGTGGGAGAGCGCGCCCAACATCTGGCATACCGGAGGCGCCACCAAGGCCCAGGCGGCCGCGGTGATCGCCGCGGCGCGCGAGCACCTGATCGAACCGATCCCGCTCATTCAGACGCTCGGGCATGTCGGGTGGCTGTTCCACAATGATCAGAACCTCGACCTGATGGAGATGCCGCCGGAACTGGTACCTGCGCGATTCGTCTACGACCCGCTCAACCCGCGGGTCTACGAGGTGGTGCTGCCGGTGCTGGACGAAGCGATCGCGCTGTTCCGGCCGCGCTTCCTGCACATCGGGCACGACGAGGTCCGCAACGTGGTGCCGTTCCCATGGTCGGAGGAGGGCCGGCGCCTGGGGTTCGGCGAGCTGTTTGTGCGCGATACCCTGCGCCTGTACGATCACCTGAAGGCCCGGGGCGTCGGCACGATGATGTGGGGCGACGTGCTGCTTACCCACGAGTTCGCCCCTGAGATGGCGCGGCTGCCGCGCGACATCGTCATGGTGGACTGGCAGTATCACGCCGCGGCGCGCTACCCGAGTCTGGACCACTTCCGCGCATGGGGATTCCCGGTGCTGGCCGCGACCTGGGACCGCTACGACAACATCGCCTCACTGTCACGCGACGCCAGGCGCGCCACGGCATCCGGCATGGTCCGGACCACCTGGACCGGGTACTTCGGCAACCGGGGCGCGCTTGTCTCGTCCTACCAGCAGATCTATAGCTACCTGCCGGCAGCGGACCATTTCTGGACGACCGACCGGCCGAGCCCATCGCCGTCCCTGGATGCGGTGGAGGCCGCCGCGCGGTTCCGAGAGGACTGGCGCGCGCCGCGCGATGAGCCGCAGACCATCCCAGGCCGGGCGCTCGACATCCGCTCCGTCGCCAACCGCAGCCACATTGACGGCGGCCCAGACGACGGCGGCGCCGGATGGCTGGGGAAGGGACCGGACTACGATCTCCGGAATCTCCCGGTGGGGCAGGCGCGCTTCGCCGGCGTGCTGTTCAACGTGCTGGATCCCGCAGAGCGTGGCGGCCGCAGCATCGTGATGCTACGCGGGGCCCGCGAGCCCGCTCTAGCGATGCCCGAACGCGTCATGGTCGGCGCCGGGTTTGCCGCGGGCGCGCTGTGCTTTCTGCACGCTCTTCCCTACCCTGGCTCGCGCTTCGGCGAGACGGTGGCTACCTACCGCGTGCGGTTCGGCGACGGCGGCGCCGCGGAGATCCCGATCCGGTACCGGGTGAACATCGGGACATGGCTGGATGAACCCATCTCGTTCGAACACGAGATCGGCTGGGCCGGCCGCACCCGGTCAGGGGTGGACGTGCGGATCTCGCTGTTCTGCTGGACCAATCCCGACGCAGGGCGCCCGATCGTGGCCGTTGACCTGCAGGCCGCCGGCGCCGCGACCGCGCCTGCCGTATTCGCCATCACGGCACTCGACCACGCCCGCGGGGTGGCGGTCAGGTAGGGAGGAACCACCATGGCCCTGAACGGCCGCGTCACAATCGAGCAGGTGGAAAGCCGGGCGCTGCTCGGCAATCCCCTGGGCGATCCCAACATCCGGGAAATCCCGGTCTACCTGCCGCCCGGCTACGATGGAGCGACCGCGCCGTATCCGGTGATCTACTGGCTGCACGGTTTCACCGGGATCGGTCTCTCGGCGACCAATGCCGGGCCGTGGGTGTCGTCGCTCCCCGAGTGCATGGACCGCGTGATCGCCGCGGGCGCGCCTCCGGCGATTCTGGTCATGGCGGACGGGTTCACGCGGTTCGGCGGCAGCCAGTATCTCAACTCCGAGGCCACGGGTCGCTACGAGGATTTCACTGTTTCGGAGCTGGTCGCCCACACCGATCGCCGTTTCCGTACCCTGGCGTCGCCGGCCCACCGCGGCATCGTTGGGAAGTCCAGCGGAGGCTACGGTGCGCTCGTGCTGGCGATGCGCCATCCCGATGTCTTCGGCGCGGCCGCGTCCCACAGCGGGGACATGTACTTCGAGGTCTGCTACCAGAGCGACTTCTGGAAGTTCTGCAACATCGTGGCCAAGTACGGCGGGGTCGAGCCTTTTCTGCGGGCGTTTCTCGAGATGCCGAAGAAGACCAACGACGCGATCACCGCGGTGAACATCGCGGCGATGGCGATGGCCTACTCGCCGAACCCCTCGCGGCCGCCGTGGTACTTCGATCTGCCGTTCGACCCGTACACCGGCGAGATGGACGAGGGCACTTGGGCCCGGTGGCTCGCCTGGGATCCGGTCCGGATGGCAGGGGGGCATGCCGAGGCCCTGCGGTCGCTCCGGCTGCTCTACTTCGAGTGCGGTTCCCGCGACCAGTTCAACCTGCACCTGGGCGCGCGCCTGTTCCACAGCCGGCTCGAGGCGCTGGGCGTCCGGCACGAGCATCAGGAGTTCGACGACGATCACACGGGCATCAACTACCGGTATGTCGAGTCCCTCCGGCGGCTCTGCGAGGCGCTGGCCGGCCCGCATGGCGGCTAACCTCTTCGGGCTCAGCCGCCGGCGGTGGCGGGCGACCATCACCGCCTACCTGTTTCTAGGCCCGGCGCTGCTTCTGTTGGGCACCTTCACATTCTATCCCGTGGCGTTTGGGACCGCGCTCAGCCTGTTCGATTACGATGTGATCTCCCCGCCGCGCTTCGTGGGACTGGAGCACTTCCGGCAGTTGTGGGAGGATCGCTTCCTCTGGATCGCCCTCGCCAACTCGACGAAGTTCCTCCTGGTGGTGCCGGTGCTGCAGGCGCTCTCGATCGGGCTGGCGGTAGCGGTCAACGTGCCCCTGCGGGGCATCCGGTGGTTCCGCGCCGCCTACTACCTGCCGGTGGTTACCTCGATGGTCGTGGTTGGCCTTATGTGGCGGTGGCTGCTGGAGCAGGATGGGGTGGTGAACTACGCGCTTCGGACGGCCGGGCTGCTCGACCGGCCGATCGCCTGGTTGGGACACCCCGACCTGGCGCTCTTCGCGGTGATGTTCGTGACGCTCTGGAAGGGTCTGGGCTACTACATGGTGATCTACCTGGCCGGATTGCAGGCGATATCACCCGAGTACGAGGAGGCCGCGATTACCGATGGCGCCTCGCGGTGGCAGGTGTTCCGCTGGGTGACGCTCCCGCTGCTACGCCCCTCGATCCTGCTGGCGTCCACGATCTCGGCGATCGCCGCGCTGAAGGTCTTCGAGGAGGTCTACGTCATGACCGGCGGAGGCCCGATGTTCCGAACCTACACGATGTTCTTCTACATCTTTGACAAGGGCTTCCAGCAGCTCGACCTCGGATACGCCGCGGCCCTGGCAGTGGTGCTGGCCGTCCTGGTGATGGCGCTCTCGGCGGCCAACTTCCTGGTGTTCAGGCAGGGAGGGTGGAGCTATTACTAACGTGGCGCGGTATGCCGGGCTAGGAGCCCTGGCGCTGTTCACAACCTTCCCGCTGCTCTGGTTGCTCTCGATAGCACTACGCACAACCGGAGGCGTCTTCGGGTTTCCCCCACAACTGCTGCCCTGGCCCGCGTCTCTAGGCAACTTCATCACCGTCTGGCAGACGATGCCGCTCCCGCGGTTCTTCCTCAACACGATCGTGCTGGCTGGCGCCGCGGTGGCGCTCAACCTGGTGCTGTGCTCGCTGGCAGCGTACCCCCTGGCCCGCATGGAGTTTCCGGGCCGGCGGGTGGTGTTCGCGCTGCTGCTCTCCACGCTGATGCTGCCCGGGCACGTGGGCCTGATAGTCAACTTCGTAACGCTGCTGCGGCTGCGCCTGATTGACACCTACCCGGGCGTGCTGCTGCCCGGAGCGGTCAGCGTGTTTGGGATCTTCCTCCTGCGGCAGGCGTTCCTGACCGTGCCCCGGGAGATGGAAGATGCCGCGCGCATGGACGGCGCCTCTGAATGGACGATCTGGTGGCGGGTCATGCTGCCGGTGATCTCGCCGGCGCTGGGGGTGCTGGCGCTCTTCGAGTTCGTGGCGGTGTGGAACTCCTTCCTGTGGCCGCTGATCGTGCTCAAGACCCCTGATAAGTACCCGCTGGCGGTCGGGCTGCTCTACCTCTCGGGCCTGTTCGCGCACAACACCCGCG
Organism: Armatimonadota bacterium; assembly: GCA_016869025.1. Lineage (NCBI taxonomy): Bacteria > Bacillati > Armatimonadota > Armatimonadota bacterium. The sequence continues at coordinate 49,064 of VGFA01000017.1, forward strand.
CGGTCGCGGCCGGCGCGGTGATGATGACCGTGCCCATTATCGCCGTCTTCCTGTTCACGCAGCGTTTCTTCATGCGCGGCCTGACCGTCGGGGCGATTCGGTGAAACGCCTCCTGTTCGTGCCGCTCGACGACCGGCCCGCCACGCGGGAGACGGTGCTGGACCTACTGCCGCTGCTGGGCGCGGGATGGGCCACGCCGCCCCGGGACCTGCTCGGCCACCGTCGCAGGCCGGCCGACCTGGACGCGCTGTTCCGGTGGGTGGAGCGCGAGGCGGTTACAGCCGACGCGATGATTGCCTCGGCCGAGGTCCTCCTCCACGGCGGCCTGGTGGCCTCTCGCCTGAGCGCCGACCCTATGGAGGCACTCTGGCGCCGGCTGGATCGGCTGGCGCGGCTGGCGGCCCGCGTACCGACGTACCTCAGCGCGATTACACCCCGGATTCCCTCTGAAGGCTCCAGCGAGGAGCCCTCGTACTGGGGACCGTACGGCGATCTGCTGCGGACGTACTCGACCTGCCTGGACGCCGGCGAGCTGACCGGCAACGAGATCAGGTTCCGCCGGGCAATGGAAGCGCTGGAAAGCGTTCCGACCGCCGTGGTGGACGACCTGCTGCGCCGGCGCCGCCGCCATCTCCTGGTGAACCTGGAACTGCTGCTCCTTGCCGCGCAGGGCGGGCTCAGGGCGCTTCTGATCGGGCAGGACGACGCCGAGCCGCACGGTCTTGCCCGCGCCGACCTGGCGGTGCTGCGCCGGTTCTGCTGGCGCATGGGCGGGGGCCGCGCCTATGTCTCGATCGGCGCCGACGAGCTCGGCGCCCGGTTGCTGGCCCGCCTCGCCAACGACGCGGCCGGCCGCGCTCCCCGCGTCTGCGTCCGGTACACTTTTCCCGAGGCACGGCGCAGCGTGCCGCGTTACGAACCCGCGCCGCTGGAGGAGACAGTCGCTGAGCACCTTACCGCATCCGGCTGCGCGGTTGTTGACAACGAGCCCGAGGTGCTGCTGTGGGTGCACAACTTCTCGGGCGCGCAGCAGCGAGAGGCGGTTGACCAGCGGGGTGCACCTCCGGCGCCGGTCCGCACGGTGACCGCAGCGCTGGCCGAGGCATCGGCGCGCGGCATCGTCTGCGGCTGCGCCGACGTGCGCTTCGCCAACGGCGCAGACGAGACGCTGGTACGCTCGCTCCTGGCGCGCGAGGACCTGGCCGGCCTGGCCGGCTACGCCGGTTGGAATACCTGCAGCAACAGTCTGGGCACCGCAATCGCGCAGACCGTGCTGTTCCATCACGCCCGGGGGCAGCTCAGCGAGGCGCGCCTGCGACAGATAAGGAGGCGATACCTGGTCCGGCGGCTCCTGGACGACTGGGGATATCAGGCGATCGTGCGCCCTTACCTTGCGCGCGAGGTGGTCCCTAGGTTGGGCGCGGACTCCTCCGCCCTGGGCCCGCACGCGGCTGCGGTGCAGGAGGCGGCGCTTCAGCGGATGCGGGAGGAGATACTGCCGCCGGTGGTCCGCGCCCTGGGCCCCTTCGTGCTCGAGGGGATCGCGTTCCCCTGGGATCGGCTGTTCGAGGTAGAGGTGAAGCTGCCGGATGAGGCGCAGGGCATCTAACCGGCGAGGCGCGAGGGAACCTGACCTATGAGGCGCGAGGCATTTGATGTTGCGGTGATAGGCGGCGGGCCCGCGGGCACGGTGGCGGCCGTGGCCGCGGCGCGCGAAGGCGCGCGCGTCGCCCTTGTCGAGCGATACGGCTTCCTGGGCGGCTCCCTGACCGCGGCGATGGTCGCGCCGATGATGGGATTCCATGCGGGCGGGCGTCAGGTGGTCGCCGGTATCCCCGAGGAGGTCGTGGCGCGCCTGCGGGCGATCGGCGCATCGCCGGGCCACGTGCCTGATCCGATTGACTTCTGCCACACCGTGACGCCGTTCGATCACGAAGGGCTCAAGCGCGTGCTGCTGGAGATGGCCACGGAGGCCGGCGTCGAGTTGTGGCTACACACCGTGTTCCTCGACGCCCGGGCCGCCGGTGGCGTAGTGCGCGCCGCGCGGGTCTGGCAGAAGGACGGCATCAAGGAGCTGCGCGCGCCGGTCTACGTGGACGCCTCGGGTGACGGCGACCTCTCGGTGGCCGCCGGGGCCTCTTCTGAGATCGGGCGCGCAGCAGACGGCCGCACGCAGCCGATGACGCTGGTATTCCGGCTCGGTGGGGTGGACTGGTCGGCCGTGATGGAGCACCTGGAACGCCATCCGGACGAGATACAGCACGGCCAGGGAGTCCACGACCGCATTGACATCGGGTGGCTGAAGGGATTGCCCTGTCGAGGCTTCGCGGGCTTCGGCGCCGAGGTGCGGCACGCCCGCGAGAGCGGGGAGTGGGCGGTCCCACGCGACCGGCTGCTCGTGTTCGAGGGTGTGCGTCCCACCGAGGCAATCGTCAACACGACGCGCGTGCTCGACCGGCTCGGGACCTCTGGCGGGGATCTCTCGCGCGCCGAGGTCGAAGGGCGGCGTCAGGCATACGCGGTCGCGGAGCTCCTGCGGCGCAGGATCCCCGGGTTCGCCGGCGCGTACCTGCTCGAGACGCCGGCGCAGATCGGCGTGCGCGAGACGCGGCGCATCACCGGCGACTACATCCTGACCGCGGAGGACATTCTCTCCGCGCGCAAGTTCGACGACGCGATCGCCTGCGGGGCGTATCCGGTGGACATTCACGACCCGACGTCGGATCGCCTCGTGGTGCGGCGCCTGCCCGAGGGCGAGTTCTACACGATTCCATACCGATGCCTGCTGCCACGCGGCGGAGGGAACTGGCTGGTGGCGGGCCGGTGCATCTCCGCGACGCACGAGGCGTTCGCGGCGTTCCGTGTCTCGGCGATCGTGATGGCGATCGCGCAGGCGGCAGGTACCGCCGCGGCGATGGCCGCGCGGGAGGGGATCTCGCCACGTGAGGTGGACCCCCAGGCCCTGCGGCGCGTCCTGCGCGAGAGGGGGGCGTTCGTGTGACTGACCCGCTCTCTCGGTGGGGCCTCCTGATCGTCAGCCTGCCGCGCAACGACGGCGCGCTGGCGCGGGCGGCCGCGGATGCGGGCGCCGACCTGCTCAAGGCCCACGTCAACGTGCACCACCGCGCCTCGGGCACGCACTTCGGGTCGCTCGACGAAGAGGAGGAGGGACTGGCCGCGGTGCTGGGTGCCGGCCTGCCCACCGGGCTGGTGCCCGGCGAGGAAGTCATGGTCGCGCGCGAGCAACTCCCGCGCCTGCGCCGGTTCGCGTTCCTCGACGCCTACGTGACGCGGCTGCCGCTGTATCTCTACGATGCGGGAGTGCCGGTGATCCCGGCGGTGCCCCACGACTATCCGCCCGAGCTGCTGGGTTCGCTGGGCGCGCTGCCCGGCGACTGGCTGGAGGCGGCGCTGGTCCCGCCGCTGTGCTACGGCCTGGATCCCGTGGCCGACGACCTCGTGGCGCTGGCCCGCCTGGGAGCGCTGACGCGCCGGCGGCTGATAGTTCCCAGCCAGCGACGCATCCGGCCCGAGGACCTCGGCCGCTACTTCGCCATCCCGCAGGTGTGGGCGGTGATGATCGGTGCTGTCGTGACAGGCCGAACCGCGCGCAGCATTGGCCAGGCCACCGAGGCGTTCCGCCGCGCGATGGACGCGCTGTTCCGATGATCGTCGAGGCGTCGGCGCCGACCCGCGTGGACCTGGCCGGCGGCACGCTGGACATCCACCCGCTCTACCTGATGGAGGAGGATGTCTGGACGGTCAACGCGGCGGTCGAGATCCCGGTTAGGGTGCGCCTCGCGCCTGCCCGCCGCGGATTCGTGATCGTCTCGCAGGACCTGCGCGAGCGCGTCGAGTCCGACGACCTCGACGGCCTGCCCTCGGGCGGACCGCTGGATCTGGCCTGCAGGGCGCTGCGCCTGTCTGCGCCGCGCCACGGGCTGGCCGTCGCGCTGAAATCGGCGGCCCCGCCCGGGTCCGGGCTGGGCGCATCCTCTACGCTGCTGCTGGCGTTGCTCGCGGCGCTGGACCGGTGGACTCGGCGCAGGCGCTCCCGCGACGACCTTCTCGCAACGGCCTGGCGACTGGAGGCGCAGTCGCTACGCACGCTGACCGGCCGGCAGGACTACCTGGCGGCCCTGCACGGCGGCGTCAACGCGATACGGTTCGGCGCCGACGGGGACCACGTCGAGCCGCTACTGCGGAGTGCGGCAGCGCACCGCGCGCTGCAGGACCGGCTGGTTATCGCGTACACAGGCCTGCCGCACCGCTCCGGCCCCACCAACTGGGGGGTCGTGCGCGCGTATCTGGAGGGGACCCCCGAGACGGTTCGACACCTCCGCGCGATTGCGCAGGTGGCGCGCGCCATGCGCGACGCGCTGCGCGCCCGCGACCTCGACGCGGCCGGCGCGCTTGTAGCGCTGGAGTGGAAGCACCGGCGCGAGTTGGGGCCTGGTGTGTCCACGCCACAGATCGAAGAGGCACTCGCGGTCGCCAGGCGGGCCGGCGCGGTCGGAGGCAAAGCGTGCGGCGCAGGAGGAGGCGGGTCGGTCCTGATACTGACGCGCGAGGGGGCGGGGCCGTCGTGCCGGCGCGCGCTGCGCGCCGCCGGATTCGCGGTGCTGCCTGCCTGGATCGCGGCGAAGGGTCTGCAGGTGCGCACCGTGCTGTAAGGATCCCCGGGTGCGCGCCGTGCTATAGTGGGGGCGATATGGCCCTGCGCACCGATCGTACGCTGCGGCTGCTCTTCACATCACTCTTCTTCTGGATGTTCGGAATCGGGCTCTACGAACAGCTCGTGCCGATCTACGCGCGGCAGCTGGGCGCGTCTGCCGTGCAGCTCGGGACGCTGTTCACGGTGCGCCACCTGGCGCTGGCCGGCGGCTTCCTGATCGGCTGGGTTGTGGTGGACCGGTGGAGCAGCCGCGCTGCGATCGTCACCTCCTGGCTGGCCGCCGTCCCGGTGCCGCTGCTGCTCGCCGCGGCACCGACCTACGCGTGGCTCGTGCCTGGGCTGCTGCTCTACGAGGTCACCTACTTTGGCGTGCCCGCGTTGAACGCGTTCGTGGCACGGCGTGTGCCTGCCTCTGAGCTGGCCTCGACGTTCGGCGCCATGGGAACGATCACCTCGCTGGGTTTCCTGATCTCGCCCACGGTCGGAGGGATGATCGCGGACCGCCTGGGCATCCGCGCCACGCTGGTCATCGCGGCGGCATTCTACGTTATCTCGGCAATGCTGATCCTGCGGATCCGGTGGGATGAGGGCAACGCGCCTGCACACGGGGTGTCCCGCAGACTGTCATGGGATCAGATGCGCGGCCTGATGCCCGTGATGTGGATCTTCTCCGGAACAATACTTGTGGTGCTAATCACGGTCCCCTTTGCGACGCCCTTCCTGCGCGAGGTGCGGGGGCTTTCGCTGTCCGAGATCGGGTTCCTCGGCTCAATGGTAGCGTTGGGCGCCGTGCTGCTCACGCCGGTGGCCGGACGGCTCGGCGACCGTATTGGTCCTATCACCACTCTGGCCGGGGGACTGGTGGTGTTCGCCTTCGGCGTGCTCCTCACGGTGTACGGGCCCGCGGCTCTCCTGCCGGTCGCGGCCATGATCCGGTGCCGGTCGCCCCTGAACACACTGGGTCACGCGCTGGTTGCTTCGAAGGCCCCTCCGGCCGTGCTCGGGCGGGCCTTTGCGCTGGCAGGGATCCTGATGGCCATCCTCGGAGCCGTGGGATCGTTTGCCGGAGGGTACGCCTACCGCCTCGACCCGGCGCTGCCGCTGCTGGTCTCGGTGGGCATGTCGGTCGCGATCGCCGGGGCGCTTGTATGGTGGCGGTACCGCACCGTCGCAGGAAGCCCGGCCGGTTCTGCGTGACGCAGAAGCGTGACCCTGGAACCATGACCCTGCAAGCATGACGCTGGAAGAGCGGATCAAGTCCCACGGCCGCGAGCTGGGTTTCGACCTGATCGGCATCACCGCGGCTGCCGGCCCGAGTGATCTGCTCCCCGGATGGGTGGAGCGTGGCGGCCGGGGCAGGAGTGCCGGCCGGCGCGGGGGCGCCGGCGATCCCGGGCGCGTATTCGAGGGCGCCCGCTCTATCGTTGCGGTCGCGATGAACCACTACACGGTCGGGCCGGGTGCGCCGCCTTCTGGCGATCGGTCGCCCGACGGCGATCTGCCGTCCGACGGCTACCTAGCGCGTGACGGCGGTTTGCGGGGGCGCATCGCGCGCTTCGCCCAGGGTGATGACTACCATCTGGTGATGAAGGCGCGGCTCCGGCCACTTTCCGGATTCCTCAAGGACCAAGGCGCGAACCTGGCGCG